>NZ_JBNPLS010000024.1:0-36080 GCF_050313595.1 Desulfovibrio sp. SGI.169
TAAATTTATATTTATTGAAATTTGTGCAAATAATTTGTGGACAATGATTGAAATGATGTTTTTGTGATATGCCGATTGTCTTGATGTAAGTATTCAAAATTTTATATTGCCATACTATACGTTTAATTGAGAGATTCAAAAATTCATTAAGGCCGCCCGCATTTTATATTGCCATACTATACGTTTAATTGAGAGATTCAAAAATTCATTAAGGCCGCCCGCGGGCGTCTGAGCAGGTTGCCATAAATCCGCGCTTCCACGTCAAGCTGAGAACGGGGGCAAAAAGTGGAAACGCCGCAGGCTGACGCGGCGTGCATCCGTCTGTGACGTTTCCGAGCGGGAAAGAGCCCCGTGTCTGAAGGCGGCGACACGCCGTAAATTACAGGCTACGCTCTTCCAGACCGTCATTCTTGCCGGTCTGATTTTTTTCTGGCGGTTCGGTGACGGTTTGCAAACCGGGCACCACATCCTGTATCTCTGTGGCGGGCAGCAGGGGGTCGGCGGCGGCCCGCTCAATGGCCTTGCTGTCGCGCACATAGAGGTTGCAGGCCAGGCCAAAGCATTCCCATACAGCGGCCACCGTGCCCTTGAGGGCTTCGCCCTCGTTGCGCGGCGGCGGCACAAGCACATAGTAGGTGCGGGCGCGCCCGCCCACCCTGGGTTCCACCAAGCAGGAGACAATCCATTCATCTTCGCCGTCATTGTTCCAGTCGGCAATGGCCACCATGTTGACGGTCAGCCTCTGGGTGGCGTGGTTGATGCTGAAACCGTTGGGGCGGCGTGTGACCCGGCTGTCAGGCTGGAGGGTGGCGGCAAAGTTTTCCCCCAGATAGACATGCCCTGCATCGCCGAACATGAAAGAGGGCGAGAGCTTGCGGAAAAGCGTTTCGCCGTAGTTGCTGAAAGCCGCCAGAGAAAAGGACGCCATATAGGAGCCGTCCTTGTCCAGCAGGCGGCGGGCCTGGAGTTCCCTGGGCATATGCCGGGCCATCTGGACGAATTCCTCTTTTTCCACCACGATCACGGGGCGGGTGGCGCAGCCGGACAATACGCCGCCCAGACAGAGCAGAGCACAAAAACGCGCTATGAACATGGGGGACATGGTTTCTCCTGCGTCTGCAAAAAAGCTTCGTATAATCATGCGAAAAATTTCTGCGGAATCGTTTGCGAAAAGGCGTTGCTTTTTGCGAATGAACCCGGCTGCGCCGTCTGGGCATGCCTGCCGGGCCATCCCGCGCGCCCCTGGAAAACACGCCTTTGTATGCGCCCCGCCCGGGCTTGTAAAGAGAGCTCGTGTCTACGTGCAAAAGCAGACACTACAAAATCCGCAAGGGGTTTGCGGCGGCGTAGCCGGGTTCATTCGCAAAAAACCACGTTTTTTCGCGAACGATCCCGCAAAAATTCCGCGCAGAATTTTTGCAATTAGACGCCAGTTCGGCGCTGGTACAATATCTGCATATTTTTTTCAGTTCTCTTTTTCTGACATTCTGATCTGCCGAGGCATGTATGGCGGAAGCTCTGTATCTGGAAATGCCCGCGCGGAAAAAGCCCTCAATGGGGGGGCTGATCCGCCGCTTGCGGCTTGTGGCCTTTTTGGCGGCACTGTGCTTTTTGCTGGCCGCTGGCTGGTGGTGGCTGGACGGCGGACGGGTGGCCGGGGCCTGGGCCATGCTGGACGGCATGGTCTATACGGTGTCGCCGGAATTTTCGGCCCGGCTGGACTCGCTGGATGTGCGCGAGGGCGATATGGTCGCTGCGGGTCAGCCCGTGGGGCGTATGGACACTGGCGGGTACGCCCGGCGTCTGAACGAGGCCGGACGGGAAGCGGCATCCCTGCGTCCCCCGAATATGGAGGAGATGGCTGGTCGGCTCCGGCAGGCGCAGGAGGCGGAAAAAGATATGGTGACGCGTTTGGCCCAGGCCCGGCATGAGGAAGAAGCCAAACGGCGCCAGCGTGAAGAGCGTGTTGTCGCGCATGTGCGGGCCCAGCTTGATTTGCGTGCCCTGAACAGCCAGGGCGGGGAGCGCGCGGCGGGTAAAAGCCGCTATGCGGCGGCGCAAAGGGCCGAGGCGGAGGCGCGCGCCCGCATGGAAGACGCCAAGGCGGATTTTGAGCGGGTCAGCCGCATGCGCGCGGCTATGGAACAGGAACTGGGCCGGATTCGTGACGAAGTGCTGCGGGCCAGGCAACTGGCTTCACGCAACCGTTACGCCGCGCCGGGAAGCGCCCGCGCCTCCGCGCCGCTGCCCTTCCAGGCGGATGGCGTTCTCTATGCACCGGTAAGCGGCCGCGTGCTGCGGGGCGGCGCCACGCCGGGTCAGATGGTGCAGGGCGGCGAACCCGTGCTGCTGATTCTGCCGGATGGCGCGGATGCGGCCCAGGCATACTGGGTGCGGGCTTATGTTTCTCTGGCGGACGGAAAGTCCGTCAAGGCGGGACAGGCCTGCGACATCAGGCTCAGGCCCGACGGCGCGCGCCTGAGCGGCACGGTGGCTGAAGTGCTTGCGCCCCAACCTCCGCCGGATGGACAGGCGCGTGCGGCGGTGCAAAAAATGACGTCGCAGGCCCAGGGGGCTGAGGTACGCGGCGCGGCACTTTTTCTCCCCGTAAAGATCGCGCTTGACGATCCGCCGTCCGTCGCCCTGACGCCGGGCGAGCCGGTGGACTGCGTGATCAGAACCCGCACTATTCTGGGCTTCAGCGGCTTTTAGAGTCAGATCCTTTTAATAGCTGTTGGTTAGGTGTACAGTCCCATGTTATGAGGGTATGGAAATACCTCATTGCCTAAAGGAGAAACTATGGGACAAATACTACACGTTGCGCCCGCACGACTCAGGCAGTCCGTCGGGCAATCCAAAACTATATTCTGCTAACAAATAGTTTACAAGATATTTTCCCTTGCGTAGTATGGACGAATGGAAAGATGCCAAACACTCACTGATGAACAAAATTTGTCCTTATAGAGCCAATACTCAAAGAAAAGCGTGATCCAGGGGGGAGAAAACCTGCCATAAATGATCGTCAGGTTTTGGATGCGCTCTTCCATATTTTGCGCGAAGAATGCCGGTGACGGGCGATTCCTCCATATTTTGGACATTGGATGGCGGACTTTATGCGTTACAAAAGATGGGTGGAGCGGGGAATTTTATGGAAAATTCTCATGCGCTTGCAAAAGGCAAATGTTCTGAAGGTAAAAATAGCCTTCATGGATAGCCAGTCGTCCGAGCCCACAGGCATGCATCCGGCGCCTCAAAAAAAGGGGAATAAGTCAGGCGCTGGGCGCTCTCGTGGGGGATTGGGGACCAGTGATGCGTCCCGTGATTTCCAAGCGGGGCAACAGCTTGCAGTCACTCGATTTTTGCCATGCGATATACAAACAACGAAATTTGATAGAGCGTTTTATCGGTAAATTGAAAGAAAATCGCCGAATGGCGACCCGATATGACAAGACGGCATCCCATTATGAGGCCTTCATTCATTTGGCCGCTATTAAAAACTGGCTAAAGATAATTTGTTAGCAGGGCCTAAAAAGACTTCGCCCTGACTTCAGGCTTCAGCTCACGGTCTGCGACCGCGCGCCGGTATTTTCCCCTGTTCATTCCCGCCGTCGGGGCAGGAAGAGGTTGAGCAGCACGCCGGTCACGGCGGCCAGGCCGATGCCGCCCAGTTTGAAGGAGCCGATGTTGAACTGCATGCCGCCCACGCCGAAAATGATGATCAGGGCCACAATGACCATGTTGCGCGCTTCCATCAAATCTTCGCGGGCCCGCACCAGGGTATTCAGCCCCACCACCATGATGGCCCCGAAAAGCAGAATCATGATTCCGCCCATGACCGGCGTGGGGATGGAACTCAGAAAAGCCCCCAGTTTGGAAAGAAAAGAGAGCAGAATGGCGCAGAGCGCGGCCCAGGTCATCACTGCGGGGTTGAAAGCGTGGGTCAGAGTCACCGCGCCGGTGACTTCGGAATATGTGGTATTGGGCGGCCCGCCCACGGCGCAGGCGGCCATGGTGGCGATGCCATCGCCAAGCATGGTGCTTTTGATGCCGGGATCTTTGAGATAATCCTTGCCGGTGACGGAACTGATGGCGATGATGTCGCCGAAATGCTCAATAGCCGGGGCCAGGGTGATTGGAATGATAAACAGGATGGGTTCCAGGGAAAATTCCGGAAAGGCAAAGGCGGGCACAGCCAGCCAGGGCGCGGCCAGCACCTTTTCCCAACCGCCCACGCCCAGGGCGAGAGACGCGGCAAAACCCGCGACAATGCCGCAGAGAATGGGCACCAGCCGTAAAAAGCCCCGCCCCAGCAGTGAAACCAGCACGGTAGCCGCCAGGGAGGCCATGGAAATGATCATGGCCGTATTTTCCGGCACGAGTTGTTGCGCGCCATCGCCGCTTTTGCCCAGCGCCATGTTTACTGCCACGGGCGCGAGCACCAGACCGATGACCACAATCACCGGGCCGGTGACGATGGGGGGCAGCAGGCGCAGAATGATTGCCATACCCCGCCAGCGGATCAGCAGGCTCAGAAAAACATAGATCAGACCGGAACAAAAAAGCCCGCCCAGCGTCTGGGCCATGCCCCAGGTTTGCGCGCCGTAGATGATGGGCGCTATGAAAGCAAAGGAGGAGGCCAGAAAAACAGGCACCTTGCCGCGGGTGCATATCTGAAAAATCAGGGTGCCCACACCCGCGGTGAACAGCGCCACATTGCTGTTCAGACCGGTGAGCAGCGGCACCAGCACCAGGGAGCCGAAGGCAACGAAAAGCATTTGCGCGCCCAGCAGACAGTCCCTGAAACGAAAGTTGTAAGTGACGCCTGTGCCGCCGTGTTGCCCGCTGCCCGCATGCATGCGCCCGCCCCCATGTATGTGATTATGCTATTTCGTGCCGAAAATGCGATCTCCGGCGTCGCCCAGGCCCGGAATAATGTAGCCGTTTTCGTTGAGATGGCTGTCCACGGCCGCGGTATAAATGTCCACATCCGGGTGTTCGGCCTCGACCCTGGCGATGCCTTCAGGCGCGCAGACCAGATTAAGGCTGCATATCCGGCGGCAGCCGTGTTTTTTCAGCAGTTCGATGGCGGCTGTCAAGGAACCGCCGGTGGCCAGCATGGGGTCCAGAATGATGGCCAGACGCTGCTCCAGATCCTTGGCCAGTTTCACATAATATTCCACCGGCTCCAGCGTGGCTTCATTGCGGTAGAGGCCCACCACACTGATTTTTGCGCCGGGAATCATGTCCAGCACGCCGTCCATGAGGCCGAGGCCCGCCCGCAAAATGGGCACTACGGTCACCTTTTTGCCAGAAATGGCCTCCACTTCCACCGGCCCGGCCCAGCCCTGCACGGCATGTTTTTCAGTGCGGAAGTTTTTTGTGGCCTCATAAATAAGGAGGCGAGCCACCTCATTGGCCACAATGCGAAATTCGCGGGTGGAAGTGGACGCCATGCGCAGGATGCCCAGTTTATGGCGCACAAGAGGATGATCTACCACATAGACAGCCATGACTCCCACCTCCTGAGAAAAGGATGCTGAGAATATAATAAGTTGTTTTTACTGCAATTCTCAATTTGCATAACCTATGCCGCCATGGCGGGAGTGTCAAGGCGGGAAGGGCGCGCGGTGGCCTTCTGGAGCTGCGGCAAGCCCAACTGGTTTACAGATGGCGGCTTTTACGGTAGGCGGTTCGCCTGAACGCCTGACACGGCAACACCGTCCGCAATCGGCCCGGAATCATTTTATGAAGGCTCATGGGCGATTGCATGCAATGAGCTGTGGAGAACAAAAAGGAACGCCTGTGCGCATAAAGCATCTGCCGACCCCCGCTCTGCTTCTGGATGAAGTTCGCCTGCGCCGCAATATCACCCGGCTGGACGAACATCTGCATGCTCTGAATGTGGCCTTGCGGCCGCACTGCAAGACATGCAAAAGCATGGATGTCGCGCGGCTGTGCATGGCCTCTCCGCAGGGGCCCATCACCGTTTCCAGCCTGGCGGAGGCCGAATATTTCGCGGAGCGTGGCGTTGTAGACATCTGTTACGCCGTGGGTATCGCGCCGGCCAAGCTGGCGCGGGCCATGCTGCTGCGCGAGCGGGGCGTGCGCCTTTCGCTGCTGCTGGACAGCGCGGAGAATGCCCGCATGCTGGCGGCCTTTGCCGGAGAGCGCGGGCACACTTTTGACCTGCTGCTGGAAATAGATTGTGACGGCCACCGTTCCGGCCTGCGCCCCGATGATCCGGAACTGCTGGAGTGCGCCGCCATTCTGGCCGGGGCCGGCCAAAACCTGCTGGGCGTGCTGACCCACGCCGGTTCGGCCTATGACCTGGCCAAGCCGGGGCCGGAAGCCTTTGCCGCCCTGGCCGGGCAGGAGCGAGACGCGGCCGTGGGCGCGGCGCGGCGGTTGCGCGCCGCCGGGCATCGCTGCCCGACGGTCAGCGTGGGTTCCACGCCCACGGCCTTTTTCGGCAGAGATTTCACGGGCGTCAGCGAAGTGCGGGCCGGAGTTTACATGTTTCAGGATATGGTCATGGCCGGGCTGGGCGTCTGTCGGGTGGAAGACATTGCCCTGTCAGTGCTCTGCACGGTCATTGGCCGCCGGAAGGACAGCGGCCATCTGGTGGTGGACGCCGGCTGGATGGCTCTTTCGCGTGACGCGGGTCTTCCGGACCGCTTCGCCCGCGATGGCTATGGCCTGGTCTGTGATGTGGACGGCAGGCTTCTGCCCGGCCTGCGTGTGGCGGAAACCAATCAGGAGCACGGCGTCATCGCCGCGCGCGAAGGCTTATGCCCGTCCCTGCCCGCGGGCGCGCAAGTGCGCATCCTGCCGGCGCACGCCTGCGCCACCGCCGCCGCCTTTGATGTGTACCATGTCTGTCGGGGGGATGAAGTCACGGGGCTATGGTCACGTTGCCGGGGCTGGTGATCCGTGTCGGCGGCTCTTTGCCCCGCTTGCCTGGAGCATATGATCGTGCCAGAATAAAAAACACATCTACTGGAGGAGATAGCCTATGCCTTCCATCGTTTATTACGCGGATATACACAGCCGTTCCCACGAAAACAGCAAACTTGTCAAGGTGGCCCGCCTCTGCGACGCTGTAGGACTGAAAAAAGTCATCAAGAAGAATGAGCTTGCGGCCATCAAGCTCCATTTCGGCGAATACGGCAATGACACACATCTCAACCCCACGCTTGTGCGTCAGGTGGTGGACAAGGTAATGGATGCGGGGGGCAAGCCTTTTCTGACGGATACCACCACCCTGTATTCCGGCAGCCGTCACAATGCCGTGGATCACCTTCAGACGGCCTATATGCATGGCTTCGCGCCCTCTGTGGTGCGCGCGCCGGTGATTGTGGCCGATGGCCTGTACGGCGAGAATGACGCGTCCGTGCGCATCAGGGGCAAGCATTTCAGGGAAGTCCACATCGCCACGGAAATTCGCCGCGCGCCCGCCATGGTGGTTTTGTCGCATTTCAAGGGGCACGAGATGGCCGGTTTCGGCGGGGCCATCAAAAATCTGGCTATGGGCGGCGCTTCGGTGCGCGGTAAAAAAGATCAGCACGCGACCCATGTGCAGATAAATGAAAAGACGTGCGTGGGCTGCGGCAAGTGCGTCAGGGCCTGTCCGCAAAAAGCCCTGAGCCTGCACAAGAAAAAGAGCCAGGTGAATGTGGAGCGCTGCATCGGCTGCTTTGAATGCATCACGGTCTGCCCGGTGAAGGCCGTCAATATTGACTGGGCCACGGAAATGACCCCCTTTATCGAGCGCCTGACCGAATACGCCTACGGCGTGGTCAAGGGCCGCCAGAAGCGGATATGCTACATCAACTTCCTGCTCAACATCACGCCGGACTGTGACTGCGTGGGCTGGAGCGACGCCCCCCTGGCGCCTGATCTGGGCATCCTGGCCTCCACCGACCCCGTGGCTCTGGATCAGGCATGTTTTGACCTTGTGAACAAGGCCCCCAGCCTGGATGCCGGGCTGGACGACGGCGCTCCCGACAAGTTCACGGCCCGCTGGCCCAATACGCGCGGTGATGTCCAACTGAGCTATGGTGAGGAGATCGGCCTGGGCAGCCGCGAATACAGGCTGGAAAAAATATAGCCCTGAGCCGGCGGCGGGCGGTCAGGCCCGCCGCCGGATTCTTCAAGGGCTTTAGGCCAGGCCCATTAAAAAATAGGTTATGGGTTTTGTTTGTCGGTAAAAAGAGAGATTTTTCCGCTCACCGCCCGAAGCGGAGCGAAGGGCGGGGGCTGTCGCCACAACAGGCCCCAAAAAAACAGGAATTTTTTGCGCCGGCAAGAAAATGGGCGATTTTTGGAGGGAGTGCACTCATGCGCATGACCGACAAAATACGCAAAGTGGCGCGGCCAGCGCGAAAGAGGCCGTTTTTGACGGAGAATTGCGGCGGAAGCAACCAGCGACACCCCTGACCAACAGCGCATTAACAGGGCCTGACTCTAGCCAGTCGAAGGAGCAAAGCGACTGAGACAAAGAACGAACCACCTGTCATGAGGTGGTTGCGATCTTGCGCAACGCCCGCGCGGGCGCATGCACGCAACGGTTTTTCGTATCCGTTTTATTGCAAGGTGGAGAGCCTTCATGTCCGGCCAGATCATTCTGCTTGTGCTCGGCGCTGCCCTGCTGCATGCCTCTTGGAACATCATCGTCAAAGGCGGGGACAACAAGCTCTACGAGTCAGCCATGAACGCGCTGGGCGGCGGCCTCGGCGCGCTCTGCCTGCTGCCTTTTCTGCCTCTGCCGGACAAAAGCGTCTGGGGCTTTCTGGCCCTTTCCTGCTGTTGCCATCTCGCTTATTATCTGTGCATCGCGGCCGCCTACAAGGTGGCCGACCTTTCTCTGGGCTACACCATCATGCGCGGCGCCGCGCCCATGCTCACGGCGCTGGCGCTCTGCGCGCTCGGCGTGCCGTTGAGTCCGGCCGGCTGGGGCGGCGCGCTGTTGCTGTGCTCGGGCATCCTGACCCTTGCTCTGGAGCAGAAGTTCAGCCGCAAGGCCGGTCTTAAAGGGGTTTTGTACTCTCTGCGCACCTCCTTCGTCATCATGGGCTATACCCTTGCAGACGGCTACGGCGCGCGCGCCAGCGGCGACGGAGTGGGCTACGCCTGCTGGATTTTCTTTCTGAATATCTTTCCTCTGCATTTTTATGTGCTGGGGCGCTACGGCAAAGACTATCTGCGGTATCTGCGCAGGCGGGCCGTGGTTGGCCTCGGCGGCGGACTGGCCGGGCTGGGCTCGTACGGCATCGCCATCTGGGCCATGACCGCGGCCCCCATCGCCATGGTGGCGGCCCTGCGCGAAACATCGGTTATTTTCGGCATGCTCATGGCCGTGATGTTTCTTGGCGAAAAGCTTTCCCCGGTTCGGCTGCTGGCCATTCTGCTGGTCATGGGCGGGGCCGTGACGCTGCGCCTGGGCTGACGGCGCGGATGCTCAGGGCTTGCCCCTGGCCGCCAGTTTTTTCTTGGTCAGGGCCGTGGCCGGAGCCGTAAGCGGGTCTTCCGGCCAGGGATGCCTGGGGTAGCGGCCCCGCATTTCCGCGCGCACGGTCTGATAACCGTTGCGCCAGAAATGGGCCAGATCACGCGTGATCTGCAAGGGCCGCCCCGCCGGGGAATTGAGCCGCAAGGTCAGGGGCGTGCGGCCCTGCGCGATGCGCGGGCTTTCTTCGCAGCCGAAGAGTTCCTGCAGTTTGGCGGCCAGCCAGGGGCCGCCATCCTCACCGTAGACAATGGGCCGCAGCGCGCCCGATGGCGTCTGCCAGTGGCTGGGTGCTTCCCTCTCCAGCCGCCGGTTCAGGGGGTAGGGCAGTTGCGCGCGCAGGGCTTCCAGCAGACGACCGGGCGTCAGCTGGCGCAGCGCGGCGCACTCTGCCAGCCAGGGGCCCAGCCAGTCTTCAAGATTTTTCAACAGGGCCTGGTCGCTGAGATCGGGCCAGGGGGCTCCGTCCAGTTCACGCAGCAGCGCCACCCGCGCCAGCCATTGACGACTTTCGTCAGTCCAGGGCAGACGGGCCAGATTCCGGCCCTCGTCTTGGCGGAGGTATGCGCATAAGGCCCGGATGCGGGATGCGGCATCCGGGCGGGGCAAGGGAACGTCCCGCAGCGGCAGGCTGCCCAGCATTTGCCTTCGGCGGGCCTGTACCACGCCATCGGCGGAAACGCTGACGCGATCCTGGTTGCTGATTTGATGACCAAAGAGCTCTTCCAGCCACGCGCGGTCAAAGGGCGCCGCCAGATGGATGCGCCCGCGCGGGCCGCCGCCGGAGATGGCGGCCACAGCCAGAAAATCATGGCGCGCCAGGGGATCGCCCCGGGGCAGTTGCGCGGCCCGGCCCGAACGCAGCAGAAAGTGAACCGTCGCCTGTCCGCCGGATTGCCCGCCCGTCGGCCCGGCATCGTCGGAAAGGCGCTGAGCTAGCCATTCCGGCCAGGCCAGAGCCAGCAGCGCCCCGGCGGCATGCTGATCCGCCAGCGCGGCGTCGAAAATCCGCCGGCTGATATCCAGTGCATGGGCCAGACGCCGGGCCTGTCGCCGCAAGCGCGTTTTTTCCGGCGCATCAGGGCCGCGGCAGAGCCAGTCCAGGCGGCGGCCCAGGTCGCATCCCGCGCCGCCGGCATCTGGCCCTGAGCGCGGCAGTGGATCACGGTCTTCCAGCAGCGCCGCCAGGCAGCAGGCCAGAGCCGCGTGCCCGCGCTCCCGACCGTACAGCAAAAGACGCGCCAGACGCGGGCTGGAAGGCAGAGCGGCCATCTTGCGGCCCAGGCTGGTGGCGCGGCCGTTTTCGTCCAGCGCACCCAGGTCGCGCAGGGTTTGTCGCGCCACGGCCAGCGCGGCGGCGGGCGGTTGGTCCAGCCAGGCCAGGGCGGCCACGCCGTCCGCTCCGACAGCGCCCCAGACCGCCAGTTGCAGCAGCAGACCGCTCAGGTCGGCATCCAGAATTTCGGGACGGGTCTGCGGGCGCATGCCGTTTTCTTCTTCTCTGGCCCAGAGGCGACAGCAGATGCCAGGCTCCATACGGCCCGCCCGGCCCGCGCGCTGGGTCGCGCCCGCCAGGGTGACGCGCCTGGTGACCAGACGGCTGAGGCCGCGGGCCGGATCAAAACGCGCCTCGCGTTCCAGCCCCGCATCCACCACCAGACGCACGCCCTCAATGGTCAGGGAGGTTTCGGCAATGGAGGTTGCCAGAACCACCTTTCGCGTGCCGGCTTCCGCCGGGGCAATGGCCGCGTCCTGTTCTCGGGCGGAAAGATTGCCGTGCAGCGGGCAGAGTCGGGCATCCGGCGGCAGACGCCCTTCCAGCAGCGCAGTTACCTGCCGTATTTCGCCCGTACCGGGCAGAAAAACCAGCAGGCTTCCTTTTTCTTCCCGCAGCAACTGAAGAATTATCGACGCCGTGTGCCGCCAGAGTTCTGGCCCCATACGCTGTTGCGCTCCGCGCGGCGGCAGCCAGCGGGTTTCCACCGGAAAGCCGCTCCCGGCGCAGTTCAGGCCGGGGCAGTCGCCCAGCAGATGCGCCACTGCCTGAACATCCAGCGTGGCGGACATGACCAGCAGCCGCAGATCAGGTCGCAGGGCCGCTCGGCTTTCCAGGCAGAGGGCTAGACCCAGATCAGCCTGGAGAGAGCGTTCGTGGAACTCGTCAAAGATCACGCAGGCCGCCTGTGGCAGTTCCGGGTCGGCCTGCAGCAGACGGGTCAGCACGCCTTCGGTGATGACTTCAATGCGGGTGGCCGGACCGATGACGCTTTCTTCCCGCATGCGCCAGCCCACGGTCTGGCCCGGCTTTTCGCCGAGCAGCTGGGCCATGTAGCGGCCCAGGGCGCGCGCGGCGACGCGGCGCGGCTCCAGCAGCAGAATCTTGCGGCCCGCCAGCCATGTCGCGTCCAGCAGCCAGAGGGGCACACGGCTGCTTTTGCCCGCGCCGGGCGGCGCGCTGAGCACAAGGCTGTTGCCGTGCTCCAGCAGGCGGATCAAATCGGGGCGCAGTTCATCCGCCGGGCAGGGAGGCCAGAGGGGGCAGCACGGCAAAACAGGCGTTTCAGCGTTGCGGGAGGTATTGGAAGAATGCTGGTTCATGGTCGTCAGGGGAAAAGATCGCGGCAGCGTGACAAAAACCGATGACATCCTGTTTTTTTACTGGCAATTCAACACATGTCAGTGTATTGACACCTGAAAGGCTCTGTAAGCGGGGAAGGTTCATGGAGCTAAACACAAGCGGCATTATCGGCCAAAGCACCACGCTGGCCGACGTATTCAGAATACTCGGCAAGGTGGCTCCCACTGACAGTACAGTGCTTGTAACCGGTGAATCGGGAACAGGCAAGGAATTGCTGGTGCGCGCCCTGCACGCCAACAGCCGTCGCGCTGACAAACCCTTTGTGCCCATCAACTGCGGGGCCATCCCCAAGGAATTGCTCGAAAGCGAACTTTTCGGCCATGAAAAGGGCGCCTTTACGCACGCCATCCGTTCCAGGCCGGGCCGTTTTGAGCTGGCTGACGGCGGAACCATTTTTCTGGATGAAATCGGCGAGATGGATTTGAGCCTTCAGGTCAAGATACTGCGCGTGCTGCAGGAAAAGGAAATCGAACGCGTTGGCGGCAGCGGCTGCAAAAAGGTGGATGTGCGCATTGTGGCGGCCACCAACCGCGATCTGGAAGCCGAGGTGGAAGCGGGGCGCTTTCGTGAAGACCTGTATTACCGCCTGAATGTGATTCCCCTGCATTTGCCCCCTCTGCGCGAGCGCGGCGGCGATGTGCTGCTGCTTGCCCGGCATTTTCTGGATCATTTCTGCCGCAAGAAAGCCCGCCCGCCGCTGGGGCTGGCCCCGGACGCCCGGCGCGTGCTGGCCGCGTACGCCTGGCCCGGCAATGTGCGCGAGCTGGAAAATTTCATGGAGCGCCTGAGCATTCTGGTGGACGGCGCTGTGGTTCAGCCGTCGGATCTGCCGCGCAAGATTCTGGATCAGGTGGGCGACATTTCGGCGCTGCCCGAAGTGGAAGAGCGGGGCGCGCCGGAGGCTGCCGCGCCGTCCGCGCAGGCTGTGCCGGCCGCGTCCGCGCCCACGGAAGCGCCGTGCGCCGCGTCGCAATCGGGCGATTTTGTCTGGCCGGACTTGGCCGTGCTGGAGGCCCATGGCCTGAATCTCAAGGATTTTCTGGACGCCGTGGAAAGCCGCCTCATCGACGAGGCGCTGAACCGGGCCGAAGGCGTGAAAAACCAGGCTGCCGAATACCTGGGCATCAAGCGCACCACTCTCATTGAAAAGCTCAAAAAACGCAATCTCTGATGCGGTTCTCTTTCGTCATTTTTTTGAGGCATATTTTTTGCATTGATTTGGTTAATGGGGTGGTGTGGATGTTTGATCCGCCATGTTTAACCTTTGCACGTCAGTGAAGAAAAGTCTGGTCGCCGGTCTGTCCCGGCCTCATAGCGCCGTTGTGGGGGGCGCGCCGCGCCGGTCGCTGCCGTGGCTCTGTCTGCTGCTGTTCATGCTTCTGTGCCGTCCTGAGCAGGCATGGGCCATGCTCTGGCAGTGGGCGCCCGGCGCAAGCGCCGGGCGATTGATTCTGGTGCTGGACAGCCCGGATCAGGCCCGCAGCGTGGCGCGCGTCAGCGCCACTGATCTGGAGCTGAGGCTGAACAGCCCGGTCGTTTCCTTGCGTCAGGCCGGGGATGCGCCCGCGCCCGACGCTCTTTTGCGCTCATTGGCGCTGCACGGCGGCGCGGGTGACGCGCGGTTGCGCATCCGCCTTTCCCCGGCTGTCGTCAATTATACGCTGACCCGTCCCGCGCCCGACAAGATAGCTCTGGAATTTTTTGCCGCTTCCGACAAAACAGGCGCGGCCCCCTCTGTCGCCGAGTCTTTGGCGGCCCCGGTCAGCGCACAATCCTCCCGGAACAGGGAGAATGGAAGTCTGGCGTCCGCTGCGGCCGGGCACAGCGCGGATGCGCTTTTGCGCCGCCGGCTGAACGGTCTGCACGCCGTGCCGTATTCCCGTCTGACGGAGCTGGCCGATTTGCCCTCTGAAGCTTCCCTTTCTCATGAAGAACGCGCCGTGCCCGATTTCGCGACGCCCGCCGCCGAGGCCGGATTCTGGTCCTCGCCGGCTTTTGCCGCCGCTGTTCCGGAAAACAGCGGCCCCAAAGAATTGGGGGACAGGGGGGTGATGCTCTCCCGTCAGGATTTGCGCGGCAGGATCAACGCGGGGGGGCCGGAGGCATGGCCGGAAACCGGCGGGCTTTCCACGACGACCCTGCCAGCAAATGGCGACGAAAGCGCCGCGTCGGGGGAAAGCACGGCTGAGGCCCGGCCGGCAGACGCCAGCGCTGAAGGGGAAGCCGGCGCGAATGCGCCTGCGCCGACCTCCCGGAGCGCGTCAGATGTTGCAAGCGCCGTCCCGGCGCAGTCCGCTCCGCCTGATGCGCTCTCTGCAGCGTCCGAAGAAAAGCCCGCTGCGGAAAATCCGGCCGCGCCCGCGCCGCCCGTGGCGGAGCAGACGGTCGCGCCGCAGGCGTCGGATACGGGGCCAGAAGCTTCAGGCAGGGTGAACACCAGGCCTGAGGGGCTGCCGGTGGGCGAAAAACAGACTGAAAAAAAGGAAAACGCGGCGGAAAAGCCCCGGGAAGTCATCTATGTGGATGAACAGGGAAACCCCGTGCCCAAGCCGCCTGAGCCGGACAAGATGCTGGCCGAGGCCGAACGGCTGATTGGCGAAAACAAGTTTGACGAAGCCCTGCCGCAGTTGGAGAAGATCCGCGCGCTGACTGACATCACGCCTGAGATGCGGGAAAAGGCGCTCTATTACATCAGCGACTGCCTCTGGGCGCGCTATGCGGACAACCCTCTGGCGGGCTATGAATCTATTGTTTCCTCCGCCAGCGAGGCCATGAACGCCAATCTGCGTTCTCTCCGCGTGCCCGACGCGCTGCTGCGCCTGGGGCTTGCCAACGCCAACGTGGGCAATCTGGTTGACGCGGGCGGCTATATTGTGGCCCTGTTCCGGCGTTATCCCGATTATCCCGGCGTGGCGCAGGGCTTTACCGCGCTGGGCAGGGAACAGCTCAAGCGCGGGCTCAATGCCGAGGCCGAGCAATCCTTTTCCATCGTGCTGGACAAATATCCCGAATCTTCCTACCTCCAGACCGCATCCGTGGGGCTGGCGCAGGCGCTTTTCAACCAGAAAAAGCATGACAAGGCCCAGATTATTCTGGACTTCATCAGCAAACGCTGGCCGCGCTATTACATTGATGAACCTTCTTTTCTGCTGCTGCAGGCGGGCAACAGCGAAATTTTGCAAAAAACGGACGCGGCGCTGGATCTCTATTGGCTTTATACCAATCTGGATCCGGGCCGCCAGGGCAATGACGAAATACTGCTCAAAATGGGCGATATTTATCTGCGCAAAGGCAAGAACGCCGCCGCTGATTTCATTTACCGCGAACTGGCGCGCCGCTTTGCGGACTCGCCCCTGGCGTCCACGGCCAGGCTGCGCCTTGTGGAAAAGGGCATCTATGACTCGCCCCTCACCTATGAGCAAATGAGTCCGGTCTTCACGAAAGGCGGGGAGCCGCCGCTGTGGCGGATATACAGTGAACTGGCCGCGTCTTCAAAAACAGCGCCGGAGGCTGTTCTGGCGCGGCTCAAGCAGGCCATGTGGCTGTTCTGGGACAAGCAGTACACCGAGGCCATGGGCAAGGCGGCGGAATTTATCGACAGCTATCCCGAACACCCCGATGTGCCGCAGGCCCGTGAAATCATCTGGCAGGCTTTTCAGAAAGAGCTCAATAATTCTCTGGCCGAGCAGAATTACGGTCGCATTCTCATCCTGTGGAACGGTTTTCCTCTGGTGCGCGAACGCCACGGCGAGCCTGATCCGAACCTGCGCTACGCCCTGGCCCAGGGCTGGCTGGAGCGCGGCAACGAGAAGAAGGCTTTTGAACTGCTGGGAGGGTTTTTGCGGTCTCCCATGGACCCGCAGTATGGCGAGGCGGCGTTCACGGAATTTTTCAACCGTTACCTCCAGGCCGGGGCCTGGGACAGAATTATGGATCTGGGCAAACTGGTTTCCTCCTGGAACATGAAGCCCCAGTTGCGCAAGCAGCTGGATTACGCTCTGGCGCTTTCCGCCCAGAATCTGAATCTGACGGGCCCGGCGCTGGTCATGTGGAGGCAGTTGGCGGCACGCGACGACATTCCGCTCTACCAGCAGGCCTACGCCACATATTTTCTGGCGCGGGACGCGGAAAACCGCAAGGACATCAAGGAGTCGTACGAGCTGAACCGCAAGGTCATCGATCTTTTCACCCGACTGCAGGACGAGCGCTCCGACAAGGCCGATCCGCAGCGCATCAAGGAGGCCGTGGCCGCTCTGATGGATATCTGCGAGGTAGGCAACCGCATTCCAGAAGCTCTGCAATGGGTAAAACGCTATAAAACCTTTGTGCCGGACACTTCGTCGGAATATCCCGGGCTGCGCTTCCGGGAGGCGCGCCTTTACCGCAAACTGGGCGACGCCAATCGCGCTCAGGCCCTGCTGGAGGATATTGTCCGGCGCTTTCCCGATTCCAGTTTTGCCGCCGCAGCGTCCGGTGAATTGCGCACTTTTGAGGTTTCGCGCGATCTGCAGTCATATATGCCGGAAACAACGTCGCGCCAGCAACAGTCCCAGCGGCGGGCAAACATGCCGGAGGCAACGCCGCGCCAGCAACAGCCAGGCATGCCGGAAGCAGCCTCGAACCAGCAACAGCCCCGGCAGCAGGCATCCACGCCGGGGGCGACATCACCTCAGGAACAGCCCCAGCAGCGACATGCAGCACAACGAGAATCCAACTGGTCATGGTCAATGAGCAATCAGCAAGACCCCCAACAACAAGCGGAGCAACAGTAAGTTTGCTCCGCTTGTTTTACTCTTGCCTTTCCCCTCGCTGTCGTTCTTGATGATGATTGCCAGTCGCCGGGTCTTGGCATATCCTTTCCAAGAAATACTGGCTTTGACTTTTGCAACGTCAAAGTTCAAAGGCCTGCCCGCAGCGGCGTTTGCGCCTTGCGGCGACTGCCGGTTCCCGCTGCCGGCAAGACATTTTCACTCTGTGAGAATGCCTTGATGGCGAAAATTGTTGCCCGGCGTTTATCCCGCCACAGACGGCGTCGGTTTGGAGGATTGCCTCATGATGATGAAGCGTATGCATTTTTTCGTTATAGCGGTTCTGATGTTGCTGATGGCTGGCTGCAACGCCGCGCAGCAACGCGGCATGGCCGGTTCCGCCTATGTTTCCACCGCGCGCCCGGCCATTGCCCTGGAGGCCAAAGACATGCCCCTGCTCACGGCGGGGCGGGGTTCGGCCAATCTGACCAGCAGCATGGCGGGCGGCCTGCCCATTCGCGTATGGCTTGCGGTCTATGGCGCGGGCGGCAGCAGCCCCATGGCCGTGGTGGCTCACGCCGAGGTGCCCTATGGCTGGTACTGGGACGGCATAATGCGCCGCCCGTTCAGCGTGGATGAGGGGGTGGAGGTTTTTGACGGCGTGGGCTATCAGGCCTGCACCTATATTGTGGAAGGCAACCGCGATCCCTTTGGCGCGCTGGCGGCTGGCGCGATTTCGGAAGACCGTCCCGCGCGCTGGCTGGTTCGTGGTTTTGCGGCCCGTTACAATTTTAATAATGATAAAATCATCATGGAATATCGTGAGCCGCTTCCCGCAGGTATGGAATCTCTTTCAGCGCTGCCTCTGGGCGCGGCGGATGCCCTCAAAACTTTTGAGCAGCGGGCGCGGGAAATTTTCATTGTGAAAGCGGCGTCCGCCGACCTTTCTCCGTTGCGTCAGGACTACGCGCAAGGCGTGCGCTGGCGCTACATGGATGAGAGTTTTCTCGGGACCGTATCCCAATACGACTTTTTCAATGATAATTAATGTGGTTATGAATGGGAAAAAAAGCTGAGGCACGGTCAATAGAGAATAATACAATTGACGTGTCATGAGCCAGTGTGTATGGTAAGCCACCCTATGACAGGGCGAGGCGGAAACTGTTCTGACGCGCGGTTTTTACGGCTCAAGACGCCGTGTGTCGCGCTGACAACAAAAACATAACCACAAGCGAGAGGTGGGCAATGGACGATTATTTGAAAGAGGCGCTGGAAATCACCCGCGCCCAGGCTGGTGTCCGGGTTATGACTGAAGAAGAAATCGCTGCCTTTATTCAGAAGGTGGCGGTGGGCATTCGGGCGGTGGCCGAAGGCGAAGCGCCGGTGGAGCTTGACAGCGCTGAAATGGCTCTGGAAGCCCGCAAGTCTGTAAAAGAGAAATCCGTTACCTGCCTTGAATGCGGAAAGAGCTTCAAGATTCTGACAAAGCGGCATCTGGCCAGCCACGGCATGGATACCGCCCAGTACAGGGAAAAATGGGGCTTCAAGAAAGACGCGCCGCTGGTTTGCAAGGCTTTGCAGCGCGAGCGCCGCAAAAAGATGAAAGACATGAAGCTGTGGGAAAAGCGGCGCAAAGCGGCCAAGTAAGGCCCATACGCCATGAAGCCCGCTGTACGGCGGGCTTTTTATATGCTGCGGCATGCCCGCCGGATCTGTATGGCGCTGGCCGCCGGGCCTTGTATCGGCAGACGCAAATAACATTCAAAGGTAGATGGAATGAATACGCCCCCGGCGGCGACGCCCGCCCAGGCTCTGGCGCTTTTGTCGCTGCCCGACGCCCGGCTTTTTGAACAGGCCGCGCGTTTGCGTGAGGCGACTTTCGGACGCGTGGTGGATCTTTGCGCCATCATCAATGCCCGTAGCGGCAATTGCGCCATGGACTGCCGCTTCTGCTCCCAGAGCCGCCATAATCATACGCCCATAGCCGTATTTGAGCTTCTGCCCGATGCGACATTGCGTGAGCGCATTCTGAAACTGGCCGCCCTGCCGGTGAATCATATCGGCATTGTCACCAGCGGAGCGGCGCTCAGCGAGGAGGAACTGGCGCGTTTGCGCCGCGTGCTGACCGCATTGCCGGATGCGGTGCGGCCCCGCCTCTGCGCTTCCTTGGGGCGGTTGAGTCCGTCTCAGCTTGAACAGCTCTTCGGGGTCGGCCTTACCCGCTATCATCATAATCTGGAAACGGCGCAAAGCCATTACCCGCGCGTCTGCACCACCCAAACCTGGGAACAGCGTCGTGATACGGTGCTCCGGGCCCGGCGCGCCGGCCTGACGGTATGCAGCGGCGGCTTGTTCGGCCTGGGTGAAAGCTGGGAGGAGCGCATAGCCTTTGCATTCAGTCTCAAGGAACTGGGCGTCCGCCATGTGCCCATGAATTTTCTGCATCCCCATCCGCAAACGCCGCTGGCGGGGCGAAAGGTTCTTTCCGCCGGTGAGGCCTTGCGCATTATTGCCCTGTTTCGCCATATTCTGCCGGAGGCCACGTTGCGGGTTTGTGGGGGGCGCCCCATAACCCTGGGGGGCCGGCAGCATGAAATTTTCGCCGCCGGCGCCAATGCCCTGATGACCGGCGATTATCTCACCACGCACGGGCAGGGCATTGAAGAAGACCTGGCCATGATTGCGGCTCAGGGGCTGGAGGCTGGCGGATATGCGCGTTGCTGACCGCTCGGGCGGCGTTTTGCCGGGGGCGCGTCCTCTCTGCGCGCTATTTGTGGGCGGCACCGGCACGGATGTGGGCAAGACCGTCTTTACGGCCGCTCTGCTGCGCGCATTGCGCCTTGCGGGGGTGGCGGCTCAGGCCGTAAAGCCCGTACAGACCGGTGTGCCCGCGGGAGAGGAATATGTCGCGCAGCAGGCTGATGCGCGGGTGTACGCGGCGGCTGTGGCCGATCTGCCGCCTGTGCCGGATCTGGCTCCCGCATCTGTGCTGCGGCGTTTTTCTCTGCCCGCTTCGCCTCATCTGGCCGCAGCGTGCGAAGGCGAGCGCCTGGAAGCGGCGGAGCTGGCCCAGGATGTCCTGAAACATTGGGAGCGCCTGAACGGCGCGGCGGATGTTTTGCTGCTGGAAGGCGCGGGCGGGCTGTGCGTGCCTCTCAACGAACGGGAGGACATGCTTGATCTGATGGCGGCTCTGGATTTGCCCGTGCTGCTGGTGGGCGGCAACGGCCTGGGCGCGCTGAACCATGCGCTGCTTTCTCTGGCCGCCCTGCGCGACAGGGGGCTGCGCCTGGCGGCGCTGACCCTGATCGCCGCGCGCTCTGCCACAGCGGGCGCGCCGGATGAGGATGAGACCCGCATTCTGGCCGACAACCCCCGGATTTTGCGCGCGCGGCTGGCGCAGTTCGACTGTAACGCGCCGGTGCTGGAGCTTCCCCGCCTGGCGAATTTGGATAGCGCGGCCTGGCGGCGTCTGGCCGAAGAGCTGTCGCCTCTGGCGGAAAAACTGCGCCACCGCATGCGACAGACGCGCGATCAACCGGCCGCCGACCTGGTGACGCGCGACCACGGCGCGGTCTGGCATCCCTATGCCTCCGCCGTGACATTGCCGCCTTTGTGCGCGACGCGGCGCAGCCATGACAACCGTATCATTTTGACTGACGGACGGGAGTTGATCGACGGCATGTCCTCCTGGTGGTCGGCGGCGCATGGCTACAATCACCCCCGTCTGCTTGCGGCCCTGCGTTCTCAGGCCGGTCGCATGCCGCATGTGATGTTTGGCGGCCTGACGCACGCCCCGGCGGTGGAGCTGGCTGAGCGCCTGCTGCGACGCATGCCTTCGGGGCTGGAGCGTGTCTTTTTTGCTGATTCCGGTTCCGTGGCGGTGGAAGTGGCGCTGAAAATGGCCCTTCAATATCAGCAGGGCAGGGGAGAGACGCGGCGTACCCGCTTTCTGACGCCACGCGGCGGCTATCACGGCGATACGCTGGGGGCCATGTCGGTCTGTGATCCGGTGACGGGCATGCACAGCCTGTTTGCCGGCCTGCTGCCGCAACAGATTTTTGTGGAGCGGCCCTCCTGCCGTTTTGACAGGCCCTTTGACCCGGCCAGCCTGGATGACGCCCGCCGCGCGCTGGAACGGCACGGCGCGGAGATTGCGGCCGTGATTCTGGAACCTGTGGTGCAGGGCGCGGGGGGCATGTGGTTTTACCATCCTGACTATTTGCGCGGTCTGGCGACGCTTTGCCGCCGGGCTGGCGCATTGCTGATTTTTGATGAAATCGCCACCGGTTTCGGCCGCACCGGAAAGTTCTTTGCCGCAGAGTGGGCCGGAGTCAGCCCGGATATTCTCTGCTGCGGCAAGGCCCTGACAGGCGGCGTGCTCACCCTGGCGGCCACCGCCTGCACCGGCGATGTGGCGCGGGGCATCTGCCGGGACGGGCGGGTTTTCATGCACGGCCCCACCTTTATGGCTAATGCTCTGGCCTGTGCCGTGGCCGGGGCCGCTCTGGACATTCTGGATGAAAACCGCTGGCAGGCGCAGGTAGCTGGTCTGGAGGCGGCCATGCGTCAGGGATTGGAGCCTTGTCGCCAACTGCCCGGCGTGGCGGATGTGCGGGTGCTGGGCGGCATCGGCGTGGTGGAAATGGAACAGCCCGTGAACACGGCGGCCTTGCAGACCTGCTTTGTGGAGCAAGGCGTCTGGATCAGGCCGTTCAACCGCCTGATCTACCTCATGCCGCCCTATGTGAGCCCTCTCGCGGATGTTTCCCGGCTCTGCGCGGCCGTGAAAGAAGCCGTGCGCCGGGGGACGCGCAAAACGGAGGCCTGACCCGTTCGCGTCGCGGGCCGGG
Organism: Desulfovibrio sp. SGI.169; assembly: GCF_050313595.1. Taxonomy (NCBI): domain Bacteria; kingdom Pseudomonadati; phylum Thermodesulfobacteriota; class Desulfovibrionia; order Desulfovibrionales; family Desulfovibrionaceae; genus Desulfovibrio; species Desulfovibrio sp. SGI.169. The sequence goes on from NZ_JBNPLS010000024.1 coordinate 21,745, forward strand.
GCTTATTCGGCGGGGGGCGGCGGCACGGGCAACCCCCTGAAGATGAGTCGTGTGGCTGCGGCGTCGGCCAGTTCGGCCACATCCATGAGTTTTTCCAGCAGTTCCAGCAGGTAAAAACGGTCCTTTTCGCAGCCTTCCTTGAAGTCGGCTTCGAGTTGGCCGGAGCGTATATAGTTTTCCAGTTCTTCCAGATCATTGACAGTCAGCATGCTTCATCCTTCTGTTTCGCCGCCAGGGCGGCCAGACATTGTTCAGTCAGCGTTTCGGTCAGACGCTCCACGGCGGCGATCTCTTCTTTGCTGATGTCGGCGTAATGGATGCCCGCGCTGACGCAGACGGCGCAACCCAGAGCGTCAGCCATGCGCCGGGCCATGCGCCGGGCCAGTTGATCCTCTCTGTGCCCCGGCAGAACAAGCGCATCCGCTTCAGCCGCGCCGGGCGCGGCCAGGGCCACGGCCCCCAGATGGGCCGTGCCGCCGCTCAGCGCCACCTGAAGATCACGCCCCATTCTCAGAACGCGCAATTCCAGTTCCAGCCTGTCACGACAGAGACGAAAGCGCATGCCTGCTCCTTGGGCTATTTTTGTCAGCATGGGGCAGAACAGCCCTTCTGGCAAGTGAAAACGCGCCGTCGGCGCCGTGAGGATTTTGCGCCGCAGAGGGCGATGCCGGTCATGTCTTTTCGGAACTCCGCTATGTTGATGTGAAGCGAGATATTCACTTTCATAATGACAAATATTTGGTTTTAGGCTATCTCTAAAAAACAGGAGATGGCAAGGTGCATTGTCGTAAATGTGGTTCCGAGGCATTCACAAAAAATGGTGTTATAGCTGGAACTCAACGCTACGAATGCAAGCAATGTGGATCCCAGTTTACGCGGGAAACTCCTCATGGAAAACCAATGAAGGATGAAGTCCTCGCTCTCGTTCTTTATCTTTCGGGCTTGTCCATGAAATATGATTGGAAAAATTGTCGTGTTGAGTACCCAAAGCGTCATGCGATGGATAAATATGTTTTATGAAAATTTGCCGCAAATAATGAACCTCAATCCAATGTAGAAGAAATAGAAGTCGATGAAATGGTTTCATATATTACTAAAAAAAGATTACATCCGGATCTGGAAAGCTATTGATCATAACACTCGAAAATTTATCGGCTGGCAATGTGGTGATCGTAGTTCCAAAACCTTAACTGAATTTTTCGACAGGCTTGATTTATGGCGAGCCAAAAGAGCATATTCCGATTTTTATGTATGTTATGCCGATGGTGTGGGAAGTCAACGCTTGCAACAAGGGAAACAAAATACCTTCAAAATAGAACAGAATAATGCCTTAAAGCGTCACTGGCTTGGGCGATTCCGACGCCGGACAAAAATTGTTACTCGTTCCCTGGATATATTGAATAAATCTCTGACGTTATTTCAACGATTTCGAATTAACGGCAATATTGAAGAAGTTTTATCATTATTAAAGTGAATATCTCCGTGAAGCCTCTGTCTTTACATTAAATATTTTTCAGGCTATAAAATAAGGCTACGGTTACTAAATTAACCTGCCGGGCATGGCGCGCAGCGCGCTGACGACAGGGAAGGAGTTTCCATATGACAGCGGGATTGCATTTCACAAAAATGCAGGGAATCGGCAATGATTACGTTTACGTGAACGGCTTTGCGGAGCGCGTGGATAACCCCGGCGAGCTGGCCAGAAGGATCAGCGACCGGCATTTCGGCGTGGGCTCTGATGGCCTGGTGCTGATTTTGCCCTCTGCTGTGGCCGATCTGCGCATGCGCATGTTCAATGCCGATGGCTCGGAAGCCGAGATGTGCGGCAACGCCACCCGCTGTGTGGGCAAGTACGCGCGCGATCACGGCATCGTCAACAAGGACGTTATCCGCCTGGAGACAGCGGCGGGCATCAAGATAATCCGCTTGCTCCTCGAGGCAGGCGAGGTTCGCGGGGCCACCGTGGATATGGGCGAACCCGTATTCGCGCCCGACCGCGTTCCCGTGCTGGTCGCGCCCGCCCTGACCGAGGGCGAAGACCCGCAGCGCTTCATTGCCCGCCCGGTAGAGGTGGATGGCCGCACCTATGCCGTCACCGCCGTATCTATGGGCAATCCGCACGCGGTGGTTTTCATGGACGACATTGATGAGCTGGATTTGCCCTGCCTGGGGCCGAAATTCGAGCACCATCCCATTTTCCCCAGGCGCGCTAATACGGAATTTGTGGAGGTCATCTCCTCCGATAAAATCAGAATGCGCGTCTGGGAGCGCGGCGCGGGAGAAACCCTGGCCTGCGGCACCGGCGCGTGCGCCGCGGCGGTGGCCAGCGTGCTCAACGGTCATACGGGCCGCTCGCTGGATGTGGAGCTCAGGGGCGGCGTGCTGCATATCGACTGGGACAAGAACGACGGTCACGTCTATATGACGGGCGGCGCAGTGACAGTTTTTGAAGGCGTATATTTTATTTGACAAAATCGAGGACGGCATGGCTACGATCAACAGCAATTTTCTCAAGCTTCAGAGCAATTACCTTTTTGCCGACATTGCCCGCAAAGTCGCGAATTTCAAAGATTCCAATCCAGACAGCCGGGTCATCAGCCTGGGCATCGGCGATGTGACGCGCCCCCTGGTTCCGGCTGTGGTGGAAGCCCTGCACAATGCCGTGGATGAAATGGGCGACGCCGCGCATTTTCATGGTTACGGCCCGGAACAGGGCTATGCCTTTTTGCGCGACCTGATCGTGGAGAACGATTACAAGGCGCGCGGCGTGAACCTCAGCCCGGATGAAATTTTTATCAGTGACGGGGCCAAGTCTGATGTGGGCAACTTTCAGGAAGTTTTTGCCCAGGACAGCATTGTGGCCGTCACGGATCCGGTCTACCCGGTTTATGTTGACTCCAACGCCATGGCCGGACGCGCCGGCGAGATGGCGGGCAGACAGTGGAACCGGCTTGTCTATCTGCCCTGCGTCAGGGCCAACGATTTTGTGCCGGATTTTCCCAAGACCCGGCCGGACATGATTTATCTCTGCTATCCCAACAACCCCACGGGCACGGTGCTTTCCCGCGCGGCCCTGCAGGGCTGGGTGGACTACGCCCGGCGCGAGGGCTGCGTCATTCTCTACGATTCGGCCTATGAGGCATTCATCCGCGACCCGGATGTGCCGCACAGCATTTATGAGCTGGAAGGCGCGCAGGAAGTGGCTGTGGAATTTCGCAGTTTTTCCAAAACCGCCGGTTTCACCGGTCTGCGTTGCGCCTACACCGTTGTGCCCAAGGCGCTGCAAATCAATGACGGCAAAGGCGGCAAAACAGGGCTCAACGCGCTTTGGAACCGTCGCCAGTGCACCAAGTACAATGGGTGCGCCTACATCGTGCAGCGCGCCGCCGCCGCCGTGTACAGTCAGGAGGGCCGCGGGCAGATTGAGGGCGTGATCAGGGGCTATCAGAGCAATGCCGCCCTGCTCAGCGCGGCGGTGAAGGAAATGGGCCTGGATGTTTTTGGCGGGGTCAACGCCCCCTATATCTGGGTAAGCGTGCCCAGGGGCATGGATTCCTGGGGCTTCTTTGATCATCTGTTGCAGTCTGCGGCCCTGGTCTGCACGCCGGGTGCGGGCTTCGGCGCCAGCGGCGAGGGCTATGTGCGCCTGACCGCCTTTGGTTCGCCTGAAGATACGGAAGAAGCCATCAGCCGCATGCGCCGCATGCGCTGAAACGAGAGGGCAAAGAGATAAAAAGGGGAGGGCGACCTCCCCTGAGGCTGCTGACAAAAGGTCAGCAGCCCCGGAAATCAGGAGCAGGTCGCGGCTTCGCCGCGCCGTAAGCGACTGATTTTCGTGTCTTTCCGTCAACCGCGCAAGCGGCTTAGACGGCGCAAACACCGCGAAGCGGGGTTTGTCAATAGTCTGAGGGGAGGGCGACCTTCCCTTTTTATCTTTACGGAGTCATTCAGAGAAGCTATGCGGGGTTCTGCGCCTCCAGGCGTTGCCGGACAATACTCACGGGATGCAGGCTCGGCAGCTCGCTGCCGTGCAGAATCTGCACGCGGCAGGTGCCGCATTCTGAAACAGCCACATGAGCCCCGCTCTCGCGTACGGTTTTGAACAGCGCCGCGCCGATATCCTGAGCGATGGCGTATTTTTCTTTTTTGAAGCCGTAGCTGCCCGATATGCCGCAGCAGCCCGCGTTGGCATTTTGGGCGGCAACGCCGGGCAGACGCCGCATCAGCTTCAGGCCGGGCAGGCCGTTGCCCTGGGCGCGCAGATGGCAGGGCGCATGGTAGATGACGCGCAGTTCCGGCAGGCTTGCGCCGTTTCCGGGCTCCAGCCGCAGCTCGCCGCGTTCCGCACAGTCCAGCAGAAATTCCTGGGCGTCTTCCAGCGGGCTCAGGCCGTGCTTTTGGGTCAGATCCGGGAAAAATTCCGGCAGTTCCGTCCGAAACATGAGGGCGCAACTGGGGCAGCCGGTAATGAGCGGAACGCCCTGATCACGCCAGCGGGCCAAGGTGGCGAGATTGCGTTCCGCATTGGCGCGGGCGTCCTGCCAGAAGCCGTTGGCGATCATGGGCAGGCCGCAGCAGACAAATTCATCCGGCACAATGACTTCATAGCCGGCCCGGTTCAGCGCCCAGACCATATCCAGACCGGTTCGCGGATCGTACACATCCACATAGCAGCCCGGAAAGAAGACGACTTTGCGGTTCTGGCGCGGCTGTTTGAGGCAGCGCGCCCGCTGCCTGAAGGTCTGGCTGGCGAAGCGGGGCAGGGGCGCGCGTTTGTCGATGCCCAAGGCGTCCAGCAAGGCGCGGGTGACGGGGTTGAGCATGCCGAAGTTTTTAAGCCTCGCCGGGATCAGGCGCAGCCAGCGCGCCTGAAGTTCGCCATGCGCCAGCACCCAGTCGCGCAGGCCCGGGCGCTGCTTTTTGCACTGTTCGGCGCGGGCCAGCATGTTGATGCTGGATACGGGCACATCGTGCGGGCAGGAAATGTCGCAATTTTTGCAGTTGGCGCAGTAGTGCAGGGAGGGGTCTTCCGCCAGCCCCAACAGGCGGAAACGCTCATACGCCGGGCCGATCATGCGCGGCCCAAGAAAGTTGGGCGTTGCCTCGGCCACTGGGCAATGCACCACGCAGGTGGTGCAGGCGATGCATTGATCAGGATTGATGCGTACGCTCATAGCTGCTCTCCCGACGCCGGTTCTGCGGATTTTCCGGCTGTGGCGGCGGCCATGCGGCCCGCCTGCCAGCCGGTGGCCAGGGCGACGCCGTGGCCGCTTTTTTCGGTTGCGAAATCATAGCCGCCGATGCTGCGGCCGGCGAAAAAGATATTGTCGCGCCATGCCTGCCCGCTGTCGTCACGCGGGCGCATTTCGCCGTCCACCCGGACGCCCAGACGGGAAAAGACATGACTGCCGAAAATTTCCGGTTCAGACCACAGGCTGACATCCGGCGGTACGGGAATAGCCAGCTTGAACACGCTTTCACGGGCGCTGCCCGGCGCAAGTTCGACGCCGCCGCCCAGAATGCCGCCTGTGGCCAGCACAAAGGCGCGAGCGACATGCTGGCGTTCCTGCCCAGCGGCCAGAGCCGTCAGGGAGGCGCAGCGCCTCCCGTCGCTGGTGGCGCGGATAACGCGGGCGTTTTCCACCAGCTCGAAATCATGGCGGCGCAGCTCATGCAGCAGGGCGTCCCGCAGGCGCAGGCCGCCCACGCCCGGCGGGATGGAAAGCATCTCCACCAATGGGCAGGCCACGGCTTGGCTGAGCTCCCGCCAGATTGAGACATCGGCCCTGCTGCCGCAGACAGGCGGCAAAAGCACGGCGTCGCACTGTCCGGCATATTTTCTGAGGCTTTGAACCAGCCAGTCGCGTCCCTGCGGCTTATCCACCAGTCGGGCGAGATCCAGGGCGCTCAGGCTGCGATGGGTCGCTCCCAGCGGCGAAGGCAGCAGGAGGGGGACAAAGTCTTTGTCCGCCCATTCCCGATATCGGCGCAACTGACTGATTATCAGCGCCGGTCGGCAGTCGCGCAGGCCGTGCGCGCTCGCCACAAGAACACGTTTGGCCCTGGTCAGGGCCGCGGGGTCAAGACTGTCGGGCAGAAGGTAGCTGGGCTTGAGCGTGCCCATGATGGTGGGCAGCAGGGCATTGCAGGGCGCGCCCTGGGGGCTTGCGGCCGTGTGCAGGGGCCAGCCCTGAGCCGCAGCGCATTGACGCAGCATGTCCAGCGCCGCGCGGACGCAATCCGCGCCGAGCAGACGGTACGGGTGCTCTGGCGGCAGGAGGTTCATGCCGCTCCAGGGATCGTCGAGGCGTTGCCCGCCGGCGTAGCCCAGCAGGTCTACACAGCCGCCGCTGATGGCCAGCGACCCCATGCCGTCGGTCACCATGCGCACGCTGCGGCCCTCGCGGGCGGCGGCCAGCGCGGCCGTCAGGCCGGCCAGGCCGGAACCAACCACCAGTACGTCAATTATCCTGCTCATTCGCGGCTCCGTCCAGGTTGAGAGTTCCGGCGTACACGGCCCTGCCCAGTTCCATCTCGCGCGCCTGCGTGCCCCAAAGGGCCGGGCGCAGGCCCCGCCAGCGTTCCTGCAGGAAGCGCCGCACATTGTCGGTGGGCGAGAGCTCCAGGGGCACGCCGTGTTCCACCAGCGCGCCGATGGTTCGCAGCGAACAGAAGGCGCCCTGGCATGTGCCCATGCCCAGCCGCGTGCGCAACCTGATGTCCGTCAGGGAATGGGTGGATGGGTCGCGCGCCACATGCTCAATTTCAGCCAGGCTGACCATTTCGCACTCGCAAAGCAGGGGATTGCCGTCACTTTTTCCTGCGCGGTCAGCCAGGCCCGCCAGCTCCACCTGTCGCAGCACATCAGGCAGATCGTCGCCGAGCCGATCCGCCATGAGCTGAAGCCCCTGCACGGGGAAATGGCGTGCCGCGCGGCGCAGCATGACCTGGTCGGGAGCGGGCGTCAGGGCTTCGTCAGCGGTGCGGCAGGGCGCATGCACGCCGAGCCTGGCGCATACATTGTCGCTGACGCGTTCGGCCATCAGACGGTAGGTGGTCAGCTTGCCGCCAAAAATGGACACCATGCCTTCCAGTCCCTGTTCCGCATGATCCACCACATGAAAGTTGCGGCTGGCTTTGCGCCCGGCGGCATTGCCCGGCGTATAGAGGGGCCGCGTGCCCGCAAAGGCCCGCAGAATGCGGTAGCGGCGCACCGCCGGGAACAGCGGCTCGCCCAGAGTCAGCAGACGCAGCACTTCATCATAGGTGGGCGTGGTGTCGTCGGGGCGCTCCGTGGGCGTGGAGGTGGTGCCGAGAATGGTGATGGAACCGTGCGGCACGAAAATATCGCCGTCCGCGCCGGGGTGCAGGCGGTTGACCACGCGCGAGGTAAAGCGGTGGTTAAAGACGATCAGTGTGCCCCTGTCAGGCGACACGGCCACGTCCAGGCCGGCCAGCCCCGCAATGCGGCCTGACCAGGAACCGGCGGCATTGACCACGCACTGGCAGGCGATGTCCAGGCTTTCGCCGCTGATGCTGTTGCGGGCCGTCACGCCGCAAACCTTGCCGCCGCGCTGATGGACGGCCGTGACTTCATGATAGGTCATTACCCGTCCGCCGTGGCGTTTGGCGGACATGGCGTTGTGCAGCACCAGACGGAATCCGTCCACACAGGAATCGGGCACGCGGAAGACGCGGCGGATGTCCGAAGAAAGATTGGGCTCCAGGCGCAGAGCCTCGACCACATCCAGTTCTTGCGCGTCAATGCCCGCCTTTTGGCAGGCGTCGGCCCAGAGTTCCACATAGGCGGGGTCGTCTTCGGGCGTCAGGGCGAAAAATCCTTCGGTTTCCTCCACACACTGCCCGCCGATGCGCCGGACGATCATGTTTTCTTCAATGCATTCACGCGCGGATTCATTGTCGTTGACCGCGTAGCGGCCCCCGCTGTGAAGCAGACCGTGAAAACGCGAGCTGGTGCCGTGGGCAAGACCGCCCTGTTCCAGCAGAACAGCGGGCACGCCGCGCATGCACAAATCGCGCAACGTGCCCATGCCGGTAGCTCCGCCGCCGATGACGACAACCGTAGTCTCCAGCATGGGGCCTCCTGATATATGGCTGAAATGTTCGCTCAACCGGGCCGCGTTTGCCGGCGGGCGCGCGTTTCCGGCGAAAATGTCACGACAGGGTGCATAAATCGAAACAAAAATTTTCGTTTTTTTGCCGCTGTTCGTCAAGGGGGCGACTGTACGGGAAACGTTCACTTTAATAATGATAAAAGTTCCTCAATATTGCCGTTAACTCGAAATCGTTGAAATAACGCCAGAGATTTATTCAACATATCCAGAGAACGAGTAGCAATTTTTGTCCGGCGTCCAAATCGCCCAAGCCAGTGACGCTGTGAGGCATTATTCTGTTCTATTTTGAAGGTATTTTGTTTCCCTTGTTGCAAGCGATGACTTCCCACAACATCGGCATAACATACATAAAAATCGGAATATGCTCTTTTGGATCGCCATAAATCAAGCCTGCCGAAAAATTCAGTTAAGGTTTTGGAACTACGATCACCACATTGCCAGCCGATAAATTTTCGAGTGTTATGATCAATAGCTTTCCAGATCCGGATGTAATCTTTTTTTTAGTAATATATGAAACCATTTCATCAACTTCTATTTCTTCTACATTTGATCGAGGCTCATTATTGGCGGCAAATTTTTCATAAAACATATTTATCCATCGCATGACGCTTTGGGTACTCACCCCGACAATTTTTCCAATCATATTCATGGACAAGCCCGAAAGATAAAGAACGAGAGCGAGGACTTTATCCTTCATTGGTTTTCCATGAGGAGTTTCCCGCGTAAACTGGAATCCACATTGCTTGCATTTGTAGCGTTGAGTTCCAGCTATAACCCCATTTTTTGTGAAAGCCTCGGAACCACATTTACGACAATGCACCTTGCTATCTCCTGTTTTTTTAGAGATAGCATAAAACCAAATATTTGTCATTATAAAAGTAGATTTCTCCTGTACGCGCATCGCATGCCATTGCCCGGCGGCATCCCCGCCGGCGGGAACAGTTGGCGCTTCTTGCCAAGCCGGGTAAAGACGGCTATCTGGTCAGAAGCCATTCTACAAATCATGAAATGACTTTCGACGCCGGGGAGAGTCCGGCGCGGCGCGAAAAACGTCGTGGGTGAGCCAGGAACCGCTTTTGGGGGGGGGCGAATGCTTTTCATCGCTCAGCCCAAGGGCTGAATTATGAAATGACCCCCAGACAAAAGGGAAAGGTAAGGTATGGACTGGTCGCGAAAACGCTGCGTGGTTCTGGACATGGACGGCACGGTGTATCTCGGGCACATCCCCATTGCGGGCGCCGTCCGTTTCATTCAGGATCACTGGCGGGATATGGATTTTTTCTTTCTCAGCAACAACACCTCCAAATCACCACAAAGCTATGTGGACAAGCTTAACGGCATGGGCATTCCGGCGCGCGGCGACTTGCTGCTCTCGCCTGTGACGCCGCTGGTGGACTTTTTGCGGTCGCGCGGCATCAGACGCGTCTATCCTGTGGGCAACAGTGATTTTCAGCGGGATTTACGCCAGCGCATGCCGGAACTGGAACAGGCGGAGGAAGGCGCTCAGGCGGTAATTCTGGCCTATGATACGGAGCTGACCTACCACAAGCTGGCGCGCTCGGCCCTGCTGCTGCAAAAGCCTGAGACGCTTTTTCTGGCCACCCATCCCGATCTGGTCTGTCCTTCGCCGGAAGGCCCCCTGCCTGACGTGGGCAGCATGATCGAGCTGTACGCCACCGCTACGGGCCGCCGCCCGCAATATGTTTTTGGCAAGCCCGATCCGGCGGTGCTGGCCCCCCTGCTGGCGCGCTACGCCAGAGAGGAAATGGTCATGGTGGGGGACCGCCTGAGCACGGACAAGAAGCTGGCTGAAAACGCCGGCATTGACTTTATTCTGGTGCTCAGCGGCGAAGCCGCCCGCGACGACCTGCGCAAGGAGGAACGCCAGCCCACCCTGGTGCTGGATGACCTCGGACAGGCCGAACAGCACTGGCGCTAGAGTCAGACCCTTTGAATGCGCTGTTGGCTAGGGGCGCTCTGGTTGTGTTCCGCCACAATTATCCGTCAAATACGGCCTTTTCCGCGCTGGCCGCTCTGCTGCGCGATTTTTGTCGATCATATACATGAGTCCTCCAAAAAATCGTCCATTTCCTTGCCAGCGCAAATACTTCCTGTTTTTTGATGAGGTCTGAGCCTAGTCGCGTTTTTTGTCCGTAGTCAACAGCAGAACGGCGGCAAGCACCAGGCCGCTGCCAAGCCAGCCGGCAAGGCTGAAATTTTCCTGCCAGAACAGCCATACCCAGAGAGTGCTCAGAACGGGTTCCAGGTGACAGGTGACCGCCGCGCGCACCAGGCTGATGCGCTTAAGGCCCTGACCATAGCAGGCGTAAGCGAAAAAGGTGGTCGTCACGCCCAGCGCGGCGAGCCAGAACCAGACGCGCGCTTCATGGTCAAGGTTCACGGGCACGCAGAACCAGAGCGCGAGCACGCCCCCCGCCAGCATGAAGCCGTAGATGGTGGCTGTGGCATAGCGGTTCTGCCACCAGCGGTAAAAAGGATAGTGCGAGGCATAGCAGATGCCGGTCAGCAGACCGCAGGCAATGCCCGGCAGAGAGCTCTGCCCCGGCAGGCTGCCGCCGGAAAAGCAGACCAGAGTGGTGCCGGTCAGGGCCACGCCGATGGCGGTCAGTTTGCGCGGGGAAATACGTTCCCGAAAGAGCAGGCGAGAAAAAACAGCCACCCAGACCGGCGCGGTATACAGCAACACCACAGCCATCGCTGCGCCGCTGAGTTTGATGGCATATTGGGTCGCGCCAAAAAAAACGCCCACGCCCCAGATGCCGAAAAGCAAAAAAAAGCCGGCGTCGCGGGCGCGGATAAACAGGCCCTTGTGCGCGGCGGCGTGGGCCAGAAACAGTATGCTGCCAAAAGCCGCGCGCCAGAAGGCGGTTTCCAGCGGGCTGACCCCCGCGTTCATGCATATCTTGGAAATCACGCCGATCAGCGACCAAAAAAAGGCCGCCAGCAAAATCCAGATATAGCCGTTCAGGCCGTCAGCGGGTCGCATGGGACCCCTCCCGGCCGGCATGGCGGGCATCCTCTGTCGCCGCAAGACCCAGAACCGCAAGCATCAGATCCGCCACCTGGGTCTGGCATGCGGGCAGGGGCAGATTTTTCCAGGCATGGCCCGCCAGCCAGAGCGGCACGCGACGGGCCTGCTCCGTGCTGTCGTAGTGACCGCGATCCGTATCCATCCCGTGGTCGCTGGTGATCAACGCGGCATAGCCCGCTTCCAGCCAGCGCGGCAGATAGCGGGCCAGCAGACCGTCCGCCGCGCGCGCCGCCTCGCGGTAGGCGGCGGCATCCGCCCCGACCGCGTGCCCGGCGAAATCCACGCCCATGGAGTGAACCAGCAGCAGATCCGGCGCGTGGCGCAGGCGCAGGGCTTCGGCGTCGCGAAAGAGCTCGTCGTCGGGATAGGCGTCCTGGCTGTAGAACAGACCGTGCCCCACAGGCAGGGAGGGATCGTCGACCAGGCGATCCCGTTCCGGCGTAAAAGGGGCGCGGTTGCAGAGCTCACTGACCCAGCAGTAGGCGGCGGCGGCCGTGCTGAGGCCCGCGTCCCGCGCCCGTTGAAAGATGGTCGGCGCGGGACAGAGGCGGGCGTCGTCATTGCGCAGGATGCCGCTTTGGAGCGGACTCAGGCCACACAGCAGCGTGGCGTAGAGGGGGCGGGAAAGCGGCGGCAATTGGGCGTCCAGCTCTATATAGCGGGCCTGCTCCGCTTCGGTGAGGGCGCGCAGATAGCTCATGCAGCGCCGGGCCGTGGCCGCGCCCAGGCCGTCCAGAAGCACAAAGACCAGGCGGCTCATCACCAGTCTCCCCGGCCCGCCGGACGTTGCGGGAATTTCAGACCCGGCGCTTCCTCACGCAGCCGGGCCGCGGTGACGCCCCGCACGTTGAAATTTTGCCTCAACCAGCGCAGATAATCATAAATTTTTTTCAGCAGCGCATCGGCGGCCGCCTGATTCGGCACATTGGGCGACGCGCCGGGCAGCATTTCCGAGGAATGCCAGAACAGGCTGAGCACCCTGCCGCCGCGTTGCGCGTGCAGGCGGCTGGCCAGACGCATGACTCGCGGGCTGTGCCAGACCGGATTGGCGCTCAGCGCGCCCCAGAAGTGAAAGGAATCCAGCGGGCCGGGCCTGCCGCCGACCAAAGCGCGCCAGAGTCTTGCCAGCGGGGGCCAGAGCGGAATCTGGGTGATGGGCGCTTCCAGCAGGCGCTCGCCGCCCGGCGCGCCTTCAACCCAGTATGGATCGACCGGGGCCAAAAAATGATCCGGGCCATCCCTGAAAGCGCGCAACGGGCAGACGGAGCTGTCCAGTGTGATGCCTTCTTCGGCCAGCATGGGGCGCACCACGGCTTTGAGATCCCAGCGGCCCATGCGAAAACTGGTCAGCGGCGCGGACTGAAAGTCCCGCCCGGCGTCCAGCAGGGTGCGCAGGCGTTGGCGCAAAAGCTCGCGCGACAGGCGGTCGGTGCGCTCGGGCGGGCTGTTTGATGCGACGGCCGTGAGGGGCGGGGTGCTCCAGTGGTGCAGATGCGCGCCGATCTCAGCGTTGCAGTGATCGCGCATCCAGGCCAGAACCGGCCGGGCATCGGGGCTGGCAAAAACCGTGTGGGCGCAGAAAAGCGTGAGGGGAAAACCCAGTTCCCGCGTCAGCGGGGCCAGACGGGGCAACAGGGAAACATTGCGCACCCCGCAGCCCGACGCGGCGTAGCGGCCGGAAAACAGCCCTTCCTCTTCCACATCCAGACTGACGACAACGCGCAGGACGGGCGCGCCAGGCCGCGCGTCCGTTTCGGTGACGTTAGCGCTCATTGCTGTAAAGTACGCCCAGCCGCCCCGTAAGGCAATGCCGGGATACATTCACTTTAATAATGATAAAAGTTCTTCAATATTGCCGTTAACTCGAAATCGTTGAAATAACGCCGGAGATTTATTCAACATATCCAGAGAACGAGTAACAATTTGGGTCCGGCGTCCGAATCGCCCAAGCCAGTGACGCTGTAAGGCATTATTCTGTTCTATTTTGAAGGTATTTTGTTTCCCTTGTTGCAAGCGTTGACTCCTCACAACATCGGCATAACATACATAAAAATCGGAATATACTCTTTTGGATCGCCATAAATCAAGCCTGTCGAAAAAATCAGTTAAGGTTTTGGAACTACGATCACCACATTGCCAGCCGATAAATTTTCGAGTGTTATGATCAATAGCTTTCCAGATCCGGATGTAATCTTTTTTTAGTAATATGTGAAACCATTTCATCAACTTCTATTTCTTCTACATTTGATTGAGGTTCATTATTTGCGGCAAATTTTTCATAAAACATATTTATCCATCGCATGACGTTTTTGGTACGAACCCCGACAATTTTTCCAATCATGTTCATGAACAATCCCGAAATATAAAGAACGAGAGCGAGGAGTTTATCCTTCATTGGTTTTCCATGAGGAGTTTACCGCGTAAACTGGAATCCACATTGCTTGCGGTTGTAGCGTTGAGTTCCAGCTATAACCCCATTTTTTGTGAAAGCCTCGGAACCACATTTACGGCAATGCACCTTGCCATCTCCTGTTTTTTAGAGATAGCATAAAACCAAATACTTGTCATTATAAAAGTGAATCTCTCCATTTGAATGCCCTGTTTACAATTCCCTTAAAATCAGCAAGCATTCTGGTAACACTCGAAGATGTTAATGCTTCCCCATTCCTTTTTCCTGATGTCAGCAGTTCGTGCTTGAAACTTCCGATGTCCATTTGTGAAATTGAAAGGATATACCTTGTCCCAAACTTCGGCCGTATGTACGCTCGTAAATTTTTTCAATGGAATATGCGTTCTTAAGGTTGGGAAGCCAATTCTTTTATAGGCTGTCCATGCTTCGTCAACAGTGATGCCTTTTGGGAGCTCGTGATCTTTTTTGAAAAGTTCAGGATGACGATTTTCCCGAACCCGTTGTCCACGAAGGTTCATGGCATCGCACGGTATAACCCTCTGAACGCAATCCCACCTTCTCAAAGACGAATTTTCCGGTTTTCCGATCTTTGTAGGTGATGTCATAGCGCCTGTCGGGTTTGCCATCCGGGCACATTCTGTCCTTGCCGAAGCGGTAATAAATCCCTGTATACTGTGTCTTGATCCGCTTTCCGGTGGGAGTTTGGGACATGAGCCACCTCAATTTGAAAAAAATTTTT
>NZ_JBNPLS010000025.1:0-34387 GCF_050313595.1 Desulfovibrio sp. SGI.169
TTTTTCTTTCCGCATATCATGAAATGAGCACAACTGTAAATATGTTAGACTACAATTTAAAGTGTTATAATTCAGATAGTTATTGTGACAATCTTTTAACGTTAAGGGAACGTTCTCCCTACCTCCCCACTCGTAAGGACGGCGACGGCTTAGTGTCTTCCATACCCTCAACCGTTCGCCACAACGCTTGGTACCGCTCGTTGCGTATCAAGTCCCTGTCTCCGGCGGGGCCGAAGGCATACGCCGCCGTGCGCTCGGCATATCGCTGCCAATTGCGCCCGACCGGCGTTTCCCGGATGGTCGGAGCGCAGGCTCGGATAGTGGTTTCCACACTCTCCCGGCTGTGCCCATTGGCACGCATTCGCAAAGCAATCATGGCGTCCACACGGGAGTAGTCCTCAATGGTCAGATGCTTGCGGATATTCTCAAAATGTGCGTAATAGGCGGCTGCCGGGTCGCCGGGCCGCGTCTCCGGCATCTGAAATGCCCATTGCCCGGCTTTCCGCCTGGCGGCTTCCTCCGCGTATTCGCGCTCAATCCCTCTAGTCAGTTCCAGCGCCCTGGCGCATTCACGGCGCTCCGCAAACAGGAGCTTCACCTGCGGGAAGGAACCGTCTTTCCGTCGGTGCTTCGGCTTATGATTCTCGAAGCCGGGCGCACGGTGCGGGTGGATGCAGCCGCACAGCTTTTTGTCGCCGTACTCCCGGTTAAGGCGTTCCGTGATACGGTTGCCCACATCACAATCAAATTCCGTACCCAGCTTTGGAATGGTCAGCAAACATTGATAATTACCCGGAAAGCTTTCCAGCACCACGGCGGGCCGGAAGCCGTCCTCCTGTAATCGTTGCAGACTGTCGCGAGTCATATCGTCGATGAGGATGTGATGCCGGTCATCCGATAGCGGCGTGTAGTAGATATTTTCACCCCGCTTCTGGATGTGCAGCATTTCCGGCATGTGACCCTCCAGTTCGTCCAAGGAAAAACCTCTGGTCATGCCGCCTTTCTTGTCCAGGATGAAGGTTTTCTTGCTGCCGTCCACCTCCATCTTGATGCAGGTCACACGGTAACGATCCGCATTGACCGCATTCGCATACTTCCTGAAATCCTCAAGCACGCTCATGGTTTCCGCTCCATTTTCCGCTAGTTGTATGGGCGGCGGGGCGTGTCTTTTTTCTTCCTCCGATGAGCGATACCTCCAACGGTCGGCCTCTTTTTCCAGCCCTCGCGTCCGCAGCCATATCTCAAAGCGCGGCTTGCCTCCACGCACTTTTTTCTGGCGGGAATGCAGGGAACGCCGTTCCGCTCTCTGCCGCGTCATCAGGCAATGCCGGGCGATATTCAGAACCGGCACACCATATTTCGACAGACGGGAAAACGCCTTTTTCCTCTCGAACCTGTGTCGCTCCCGCATCTGGGCAAGCTCAATATTTCCTGCCTCTCCTGTTTCTTTCTGTCTCCCATTAAACGCGCTCAAATAGGTTTTCCATGCGTCAAGATTGACGGAACATACCGGTTCCGGGGCAATCTTTTCCAAATCTTTCGGATAACATCCTTCTTCAAAATGACCCAGCTTTTTGCACAGATTCCCCATGCTGAACGCACGGTCTACAGAAGACGCTTTCACAACATTCTCGCCAACAATGATGACGGCACCGGAGCCTTTTTTCTCGAAGCGCAAACCGATTTCCGCCAGCTTCCCATGCAATTCAGCCCACGATTGCGCGTTTTTTATGATGTCGTACCCGCGCTCCTGGGCAATCCGTTGAGCCGATTTTTCACCGGTGGCATGTTCAAAATCCAGTGCTGTCTGCTTCGGTTTTACTTCTTTGATTATTCTTCTTCGCGCCAGTTCTCCATTTTCCAGTATCGCGTACATAGAATTTTCTTCGCTGGCCCATCCTTGCCTGTGTTCAACAAACGCTACGATTTTATGCGCTTCCCGGATGTCCAGTCCGTTGAAAGGAAGCACAACTTTTCCCGTTTCCGAGTTCATTCTGTTGACCGCGATATGCAGGTGATAATTGTCCGTATCATAGTGCAGACCGTAGATGGTTTGATGCCCGCTCAGTCCCATTTTTTCCAGAAAGATGTCCACCAGTTCCTCAACTTGTTCTCTGTCTGGCTGCTCTCCTTCTTTCCACGAGAACATCCAGTGCTGCACCGGCATATTGCTGTGCGCTGATTCTCGTGCAAGGGCTATCATCTCCATTTTTTGTCCCACATGCGTGGAGGAAAAAAAATTTCTCCCTCCAGCATATTCAATCTTCTCTTGCGGATTCTTGTTCTGAGGAAAGCGAATGTAGTCCACAAGATCGCCTATCTGCCAGACCTTGGGCTTTTTCGTTTTTTTATTCTTGATTTTCTTTACAACCATGATGACAACGTAATGAGATTTTCTGAATGGCCCATGCCAGATTACGCAGGGCTGTTTCCTGACATTCAAAAATATCCGGTGGAGCCTTGGCCTGTCGAAGCGTCTCGAAATTGTGCTTGAGCAGACCACCAATACGCCGCAGTTCCGCTATGGTGTTCAGATCGGTACAGGCGGAAATTCTACCTCCGAAAAAACGTCGCCGCATGTATTCCGACAGGGACAGCCCGGCGATTTCCGCCTGTTCCGCAAGGCGCATTTTTTCTTCTTCCGTGACGCGGATCGTCACCCATTTCCGGGCGGCGCTTCGTCCAACTTCTTTCTTTTTTCTGCCTTTCATGTCTTTGCCTTTGGAATGCGAGAAGCGCAGCGCCGAGCATTCCGGGTGTCCAGAGGGCGCAGCCCTTTGGCAGGATGGGGGTTGTGTGTAGCACAACCCCCATCCTGCCACGAAGAACCCGTATCGTAGAGTGGCAAAATTTCCCATGTTTCCATCTTTGAGTTATGCTCATTCTGATTTTTTCATTCAGGAGAAAAGCTATGGCTCATACCGCAACAATCAGACTGGAGCAAATCAGCCGGGCAAAGAAACTCCTTCAGAATTTACCGGAAAAGGAAGACAGAAAAACACGTTCCGAAGCGGCGAAACTGCTGGAAAAAGATTTCAGAAAAGCCCTCAAAAAAGGCTACAGCCCGGAGGAACTTCGCTCACTTCTCAAGAATGAAGGCATTATTATTCCTGCCTATCTTATCAAACAGTTTCATCAGGATTCTGGAGAAACGTCAGACACGGAAAAGCGGGAGCAACGCCGGGAAAAAACGACGGCCAACGCTGAAAAATGCGGAGCTGCGGAAAAATCTTTCATCATTCCCGACACACCGGATACGGAGATATAAATATGAACGAGACGATTTTTTATGTTGGCGGCAGTAAAGGTGGAGTAGGAAAAAGTCAGTGTTGTTTTGCCCTGCTGGACTACCTCCTTGATAGCGGGAAAAAGGTACTGCTGCTGGAAACGGACACGGCAAACCCCGACACCTACAAGGCCCATCATTCATACGAACATGAGGGGTTGGTTTGCGAAATCGCCAATCTGGATGTTTCGGACGGATGGATAGAAATGGTGAATATGGCCGACCAGTTTCCCGAATATTGTCTGGTGATAAATTCCGCCGCAAGGAGCAACAGCGGCATAGAAAAATACGGCATGACGCTTCGGGAAACGCTGAGTGAACTCAACCGTGAACTGGTGGTATTCTGGATGATAAATCGTCAGAGAGATTCCATTGAACTCTTGCGTGGATTCCTGAATGCCTTCCCCGATGCTCTGGTTCATGTTTGCCGAAATCTCTATTTCGGAACGTCGGAAAAGTTCGAGCTGTATAATGGTTCAAAAGCCCGCCAGCATATCGAAAAGCAAGGCCGAACTCTGGATTTTCCTGACTTGGGAAGCCGTGTCGCCGACAGGTTGTATAGCGAAAGGATGCCCGTGAGCATGGCGCTTTCCAAACTTCCTATTGGAGATCGCGCTGAACTGCGGCGCTGGAAAAATGCCTGTACGGAAATGTTCAGGACAGCTTTTGGAGAGAAGTGATTATGGAGAAAGAAATCTTTGCCCGTCTGGAAAAGCTGCTGGACAGGGAACTGAACACGGAAGAAAAGGATCGGCTGCAACGTATAAAAGATACACTCCAAATTGGAGATAATGATGCCATGTGGGCCATCATTTCAGCTATGGAATATCAGCGAACTTACTATGAAAAATTACCGGAAAAAATCAGAACCACCACAGAAAAAATTCTCGCTGAACTCTCCGTCGCTGCGGAAAAGGAGGCACGCTTTGCACAAAGCCGACTTGCTGAAAACGTAGTGAAGCAGGCGGAAAAACTTTCTTTGAAAAATCATATTCACACATGGCTGGAATGGGGAACTGCCATGCTTTTTCTCCTGCTGTTTTACGGAAGTTTTCTGATGTGGGCAGGGTTCTGTCTCGGCTCAGGGATGGTTCAGCCGCATAGTCTACTGAAAATGCCTGTGGGCTTCATGATTGCCGCGCTGTGTCTGTGTGGCAGTTTTGTGTTTGGCGTGGTCGCTGCGCGGACTTTTGCGGACATGAACCGCATATGGAAAAAATATCTTTTTGTGGCGGTCATCTGCTTCATATTGGGCAGTGCAATAAGCGTCCTCTCCGCATAGGCACGGAGGCGGCGTTGCCAGAAGGATGACGCCGCCTCCAGGAGAAGCGTAGGGATCACACACACAACTTTCCCGGTTGAGGAAAGCTCCTGCCTCTCCCTGGTGAATCAGGTCTGGCTATTTTTCTGAAATAGTTTAATAAATATTTTTACTTAAATTGTTATTAACAATCCTTGTTATCCTATAAATTCAATGAGCGTGGAGAAACTCTTTCCCCCTGTCGTAGCGCGCTCGCCTTAAATCTGGGTAAATTCGCCACTGCTCCCTACTGCTCTCGCCATGCTATATAGCAGCAAAAAAGACAGGAGGGATAACAATGAGTAATCTTACGCAACAGGAAAGAAATGTAATTTCTCTTTTTCTGATGGGCCTTAAGACTAAAAGAAATTGCAGAACGTCTTTTTATCACGCCTAAAACTGTTCACAATCATCTTTTCAATGCCAGAAAAAAACTTTCTCTCCACAAGACAGTTGAACTATTTCGTGTTGAAATTGAGAAAGAAGAATCATCGGAAGACAATATATATCTTACATCGAGATGGAGTGAGGTTCTTGAGGCGTATTTGGACGGACTAACCGACAAAAAGATCGCTGAACAGCTTGGTATCGGATACAGTGCCGTCAGGCGTCACAAAGAGCGGATGAAGGATGCCAATGGCTGCAATTCCATGCGGGAGTTGGGGGCATTCTACAAAAGAGGCCGCAAGGCGAGCGAGGATAAAACGCATGATGACTGAGGGAAAAACCATTATCCTTTCCTCCCCTGACGAACTGCTCCCTCTTATAACGGAGGCGGTTCGCATCGCCTTGTGTGAACATCCGACAAATACATCTGAATTGCCGGATAAAAGGCTGCTTGCTCCGAAAGATGTGGAAAGAGAATTCGGAATTCCTCAACGGACCCTCGCCTATTGGCGTCAGGAAAGCGTTGGCCCGGCTTATACAACTTTCGGCAGGCGCATCTTTTATGAACGCGACGTGCTGGAAGCCTACATTGCCTCCGGGCGTATCCATACTTCGGAGTCATCCAAATGCTAAATGCCTCAAGCCAGTATCTCGCCGATGATCGAGAGCTTTTCGCTTTCCTGTCCGGGGAACAGGTGGGCATACCGCATAGTCATGGAGATATTCTTGTGTCGCATGAGCTTTTGCAGCTCCATGAGTGTGACCTTGCCGGACTGTGCCAGCCAGGATGCGAAAGTATGTCGCATGGTGTGCAGGGTGACAGCGTACAGGCTATCGCCGTCTTCCGGGGCCAGTCCGAGCTTTCTGACGGCGGTCTGGAAGCAGGCGGGCGTCTTGGTGAACGCCGTCTTCTTCCGGGGCTGCTGAAAGATTGGCTCCGCAGGCTTGCGCCTGTATGCCTGAAGCATCCGAATCATATCCTCCGGTACCCGGACGAAGACTCGTTTTCCCCCTTTCTGAATAATGTAGAGGCCGCAGGCATTGGCATCCACGTCCTGTCCACGCAGCTTGAAAATTTCCGTGGGGCGAAGACCGGTTCGCAGCGAGAGCAGAGCCATGTCATGCAATTGCTGATGCCGCTTTTCAAGGTCATCCAGAAGGGCCTTGGCCTCCTCTCTGGTCAGGAAACGCAGCCGTTCGTTGTTAGCTTTGACCATTGCCCATGTGCCGCCTCTGGTGGACAGGGGATTAACGCCGCTCCACATGCCGGTGGCAATGGCGCGGTTTATGGCGGAGCGTATGAAGGAAAAGATGTTGTTCACGGTCTGTCCGGCCAGAGTTTTCCGCTTCCCTCTTCTTGTGGGCTTTCCTGTGGTCTTTTTGGGTTTTGTATTCCCTGTGGGTGTTTTCAGGAGCTGAGCCTTGAGGCTGGAGAGCAGATTCGGAGTCAGCTCGACCACGGGCAGGCAATGAATTTTGTCCTTGAGATGCGCCGCGTATTGGCTATAATGTTGATCAACGTATTTCCCCTCGCTTCTGCCCCAGGCAAGATAGGCATCAACGAGGTTCCCTGTGGTCACTTTTTCGCGCTCCACAGGATTGACGCCGGTAACGGCAATTTCAGCAAGGAATTTTGCCCGCTCTTTTTGTACCAGGGCCGGACGGATGCCCTTGCTGTGTCTGCCGACAGTTTTCCAGTGCCCTTTGCCTTGGGAGTCCTTGTAGCAGAAACAGTAAATGCGATCCGGCAGGCCGGTTCTTGGATCACGTTTGGTGGACTGGCGATAGAAAACGCCCTCGAACTTGGTTTTGATGTATTTTCTGCTGGTTACGTCGCTCATGGGGAAATAATAACGACGAATTGCTCAAATTGGAAGATGATTATCCATTTGTTATCCAAAAGGCATTTTGTCAAAACTTTTTCAGGCTATAACATGTCTGATTTACTTATTATTTTAGCTGCGATACTCACAACATGTGAGGGAGAGAGAGAGAGAGAGAGAGAGGGAGAGACTGTCGCATATTTTTACACCGTTTTTCACGGTATGCTCCCAATTTTCTGGCTCGCCGACAAATCGCAGTTCCGCTCCGGCCTATCCTGCATGTCGGAGCATGCCTGTAATGGCAACGCCGCCACGCCGGAACCGTCGGCCCGGCCCATACCGCGCCCAGATCACAGCGTTCGGTACGCCTTTCATTTTCGATGCATTTCTCCTATACTCTCCGCAACGGATAGTCAAGGATGGAGCGGCGGCGCTTGCCCTCTCCATTTGTTGGGACGGACAATGCAGCAAGTGCCCCCATTCAGCTCAAAATTTGAGCCGTTTCCGCGCGTGACGCGAAACATGAAGCGACCGCGCCGGCGCTCCGAGCGTTCGCGCGGGGCAATAGCGCTGTTTTCGCCTCTTCTTGCGCTTCTGCTTGTTCTGGGCGCGTGCCCCGGCGTTTCCCGCGCGGCGGCGCCGGCGACCGCGGAACCGGCCACGAACGCCCCCGACGCGACGGCCGCCGCCAGAAGGCCGGGCATCAAGCTCTTCGGCACTGTGGAGTTCAGACGACCGCTCTCCACCCTGCCAGGCTGGCTTGACATGCTGGAACGCAACGCGGCCAACAATATTTTTTTGCCGGAAAAACAGTTTAACAAAAGCACGAGTTGGGCTCAGTTGCGGCAACGCGCCGAAGGAAAGAGCGAACGCGAAGTTCTGCTGCTGGTCAATTCTTTCTGGAACGCCTGGCCCTACCGGGAAGACCAGGTCAACTGGGGCAAGGCGGACTACTGGGCGACGCCCGCGCAGTTTCTGAAAAAATCAGGCGACTGCGAGGATTATTCCATTGTCAAATATTTTACCCTCAAGGAGCTGGGCTTCGTCCCAGACAGCATGCGCATCGTGGTTCTGCGCGACACCATCCGCAACCTTGCCCACGCCGTCCTTGTGGTCTATCTCAATGACGAAGCCTATGTGCTCGATAATCTCAGCAATTATGCAGGACCTCCTTAAGGATTTTACGCGTCGTCGCGCCTGGACGGACGCGCGCGTCCTGCGCGCGGACGGAACGCCCCTGGTTGCGCCGGCGTTCGCCGCCCCCCTCACCCCTGAGCAGACGGAACTTGTACGCCGCACCGCAGAAAGCGGGCGCGCCACTTTCGGCCCCATTCGCAAAGGAAAAAACGGCCTGATCATGGACATGGCCGACCCGCTTTTTGAAGTGCTTGGCGCAAAAGAACCGCAGCCTGTGGCGGTGCTCCTGCTTTCAGTGCCCATGGACAAGCCGCTGGCCGGTTTTCTCGCGCGTACGGGGGAGCATAAGGAAACCCTTCTGCCGCGCATCGTGACCCACGGGCCGAACGGCCCGGTTGTGGCCCTTGTCCGAGATGGCGGCGTCCATCTGGAAGGCATGAATGCGCGGCTTCCGAAACCGCCGGAGCAGAAGCCCCTTCCCTTCCAGCGTCGCCAGGCTTTGCAAGGCGGCGGCGAGGTTTACTCCATGGGCGCGCATCCCACTGTGCTGGACTGGCTTTTTGCGCTGGAAACTCCCGCCGCCGAGGTGGACGATCTCATACGCTCCCAGACATGGCAGATATATGGTCTGGGCATACTTGCCAGCCTGGGCGTCACCCTCTTCGGCGCTTTTGTCTGGGCCCGCGCCACCAGCCGCACCCATGAAATCCGCGCCCGGCAACTGGAGGCCCTCTATACCACCATCCACAACCAGAAACTTTTGCTCGACAGCGTCAATGCCTCCCTGCAGGCGGGTCTTGTCCTTGTTGACAGTCAGGGCCGCGTTCAGATGGCAAATCCCGCCTTTTGCGCACTGAGCGCGGCCGGCGGCGACATCGGCCCCGGCACGCCGCTGGTGGAGGCCCTGCCAGGCAAGGCGGCGGTGAAACTGCTGGCGGACATGGCCCTTGTCAACAATCAGGGCCGGTCAACCAGTGTGGAAATTACCCTGCCGCCCTCCCCCGCTGACGGCGATGGCGGAGAGGAAAACGGGGAGCGTCTCTTCCGCGTCAATCTTTATCCGTACGGCCCCGCCGCCGATAACGCAGACCTTGCCGCCACGGGCTGCGTGGGCATATTTCAGGACATCACCCTTTTTCGGCGCAATGCCGAGCGCGCCCGCCAGCAGCAGCGCGCGCTTATCTCCGCCCTGGTGCATGCCATTGAGAGTGTGGACCCCAACCTTGCCGGACACTCTGACAGGCTGGCCAGCGTCACCGAAAAAGTTGCCGAAGAAATGCATCTTGATCCCAGAGAGAAGGAAACCCTGAGCCTCGCCTCCCGGCTTTCGCAGATCGACAAAATTTTTGTCCCGCGCGACATCCTCACCAAACGCGGCGCTCTGACGCCGGAAGAGCGGGAGCAAGTGCACCGCGCGCGGGAATACGCAGACAAAGTTCTTCATGACCTGCGTTTTGACCTGCCCGTGCGCGAAACCATGCGAGAGATGGGCGAACGCATGGACGGTTCGGGCAGCCCCCAGGGCCTGCGCGGTGAAGAAATATCGCGTTGCGGTCGCGTGCTTGCGGCGGTCAATGCCTTTGTCGCCATGACGAGCCCGCGCGCCTGGCGCAATGACAATGGCATCCCCACCGGCGAGGCCGTGGCGCAGATGCTGCAGACCCGCGCTTTGATCAGCAAGTGGCAGCCGCGCTCGCCCGCGTGACTAAGACGACGCTCTCATGAAACTTTCAGGGCGCAAAGGCGTCTTTGAAAGATGCCGCGTCGTTTGGCCCGCCTGTCTGACGCAGGCCGCCCTTTCACGCCAGCGGCGCCACGGCGGATGAAAGCGCGGCAGCAATGCCATGCGCAGCACAAAGGGCCGGAACTTTGAGCGGCCGTCCCTTTGTGCTGGCGTTCATGCCTCGTCGGACGGCCCCGCCCTCTTCATGCTGCTCAGGCGTCAGAGGAAGCACAGGGGCAGAGGCGGTGGGCTACAGCCCTTTGAGGAGCAAATGCCGCAAATCCGGCACAGTCGCGCAAAGATAGTCTGCGCGCGCGTCCGTCAATTCCCCGCACGAGCCATATCCGTACAGAACGCCGGCACAGGCCATGCCCACCGCATGCGCGCCCAGCACGTCATATTTGCGATCTCCCACCATCAGGCAGGAGCGCGTGTCCCCAATGCCCCATTGCATGAGGGCATAACGCAAAACATCGGTCTTGCTGTTGCGCGCGCCGTGCAGTTCCGCCCCGGCCACAAGAGCAAAACACCCATTGATCCGAAAATATTCCAGAATTTGGCGGGCAAACGGCTCGGGCTTGGATGTGGCAACGCAAAGCTGCAGTCCCTGCCCCTGCAGCTCACGCAACAACTCCCCTATGCCGTCATAAAGGCTGTTTTCATAAATGCCTTTGACAGCATAATATTCACGGTATTTCTGGATAGCCAGAGCCACGCGCTCGTCATCATTATCAAAAAACGGCGCGAAAGAATCGCGCAGCGGCGGGCCAATAAAGGGGATCAATTGTTCAGAGGGCACATGTATATGAAAGAAATTCAGCGCATGTTCCACGGAATGGATGATGCCGGGCTTGGAATCCGTCAGCGTGCCGTCAAGATCAAAAAAGATATGCGTTAACATGACATGCCATCAGCAAGGGGTGGGAATTATCGCTCAGTCGCAGTATTAAATATCCGTCCCACAGCAGTCAATACGAAAGGTTTGAGGCGCGTTTTGCCGTGTGGACAAAGCCGCGTTCCGAAGCTATGCTCAAAAGCAAAAATGCGGATTGCCATGCGGCGCTGACGGCCGCCATGCGCCGCCGCCACAGGAGGCGGTATGGATCGACGCTCCTTTATCTGGATGACTTTGGCGGCTCTGGCCGGAACGGGCTGCGTTTCCCGTTCACAGTCCGCAGCCGGCCTGCCCGGCTCTCTTGCGCCGTCTGCGGATGTTGACGCGCTTTACAGCCCTGGCGCCCCGGCGGAGGCCAAGGCCATCTTCAAGGAATCCACAGACGCCGCCTGGGCTGCCGCCGCTCCCCAAAATGAGGAGCAACGCCACTGGATGAGCAATACCCCGGAAGAAACGCCAGAGAATGCCGCGGAAGCGGCCTCAGCGACGGGTGGAGCCAAAAAGCCCGCCGGAACCGGCCAACAGGTTGATCAGCCGGCCATGCCGCAAGACCACAGCGGGCAGCGCCAGCCAGCTGCCTCCGCCCCGTCAGCAAAACGGCAAAAAGCCCCCCGATCCCCTTCTCTTCCGACGGCGCCGCGCGCCCGCACAGGGGATATCCGACGGGCGGCGAACGGCGTCATCACCGTTCATCCCGGCGAGGTCGTGCAATTTGAAACTCAGGGCTACTGCCTTGATCCCGATCGGCCAGCTCCCTCCAAGGGGGAAGCCATGCGCTTTATCCCCATGGCCGGTTTGATCAATTTTCGTCTGCGTCGTCTTTTTTACAAAGTCATGCGCATGGCCGGCAGCCAGAATACGAGCTATGCCGCCGACTTTCAGAAAGTGGTCTGGGCCATCCGCACGGCGGACGCCAGGCAAAACGCCTGGGGAGATGCCCTGGCCGGCCCTGAAAAACGCCTGCTTGATGCCGCCATGCCCGGCGGGGCGGCTCTTTTGCAGCAGGTGCGCCGTACCGCCACCGGCAGAAAGGAAGGCGGACGGGGCCTTGCGCCGCTAACGCCCGGCGTGGATTTTTCTGCGGACAGCCGTTTGCACCTGGAGCAGCTTTTTAACCAGACGCCTCCCGGAAGCCTGCCCCACAGCGATGCCCAGTTTTCCATGCTTTCCAGCGGAGTCGCCGGGCGGGCCGAAAATCTCGGAAGGCTGCGTGTCCGCTGGCAGATAGCCAACAGCTCAAAGAAGGATTTTGCCTTTGATGCCGCCCAATGGGCTCTGGAATCGCAACGCAAGGTTCAGCGCGAAGCGCTTCCGCCCCCCTCCTCAGGGCTGATAGTCAAGGCGTGAGTTGCCAATAAAAAGAGCCGCCTCTCTGGTATAAAAGCGGCATATTGCCGCGTAGTTGCAAGCGACTCTGTACCGGGTCTGTACCGGGCCAGACGGCTGCATCCGTTCAGAGTGAACGCAGGCTATCCCTCCAGACCAGTGTGGCCGATTATGCGTTCGCCGCACGCCTGCGGGAGGATGGGCCGGTATGCGCTGATGCAGACACAGGCCCACGACAAAAAGCCCCTGCTCATCAGGCGGCTTGCCGCGTTATCTGATTATCGCCCGTAAACCAGAAGGCCTCTGGGGGCTTCCCGCCGGGGCCTTCTGATTTACGGCTTGAATGCGAATATGCTCAGGCGACCTTCATTTCACGCACAAGCGTGGTCAGATCCTGCGCCTGGGCTGTAAGCTCCGAAACTCTCTTGGTGGCGTCCGCCATTGCCTCAGCTATCTGAGCGCTCATTTCATTGCACTCTGTGATGGACTGATTGATTTCATCGCTGGCCGCTGACTGCTCTTCACTGGCTGTGGCAATGGCGCGCACCTGATCCGCCGTGACCTCAGCCGCTGAAACAATCTCCTCAAGAGCATGCCCGGAGTTCATCGCCAGTTGCGTGGCTTCTTCGATTTGCACAACGGCTTTTCCCACAGAAGCGGAGCTTTTGTCCGCACTCTCCTGAATGGCGGCAACGGCATTGCCCACTTCATGGGTGGAGGCCATCGTTTTTTCCGCCAGCTTGCGCACTTCATCCGCAACGACGGCAAATCCCCTGCCGGCCTCACCCGCGCGGGCGGCTTCAATAGCCGCATTAAGCGCCAGGAGGTTTGTCTGGTCGGCAATGTCCGAAATAACGCTCATGATATGGCTGATGGCCTTTGCATGCTCGTTCAGTTGCCCCATATCCGTTTTGAGTTCCAGGGAAACCTGATGCACAGACTGGATGCAGCGCAGCGAGTCTTCCACCACATGTTCGCCCGCTTCGGCTTTCTGCCTGGTTTCCGCGGAGATTCTCTGCGCTTCCGATGCGTTGCGCGCCACTTCCTGCACTGTGGCGTTCATTTCGTTCATGGCCGTCGCGGCTTCGGTAAGCCGCTGGGCCGCCACCGCCGCATGCTTGTCGGATTCTTCAATTTTTGAAGAAAGCGAAGCGGAAGCTGTGGAGACGACATCGCCCACGCTTTCCAGTTTTTCAGCGGCGGCAATAATAGCCCTGGATTTGCTTTGCGCTTCCTCTGTGGCAAGATTGGCCTTATCCCGGGCGGCTTCGGCGTTCCTGGCGGCCTCTTCGGCGTGTTTGCTTTTTTCCTCCGCGTGCAGAATATAGCTTTTCAGGGTCTTGATCATGTCCCGCAGGGCATGGCCCAGCAATGAAACCTCATCCTTGCCGACAGGGGAAATTTCTTCATCAAGATTGCCGTCAGCCACGGAGCGGGCAATCTGGGTTATTCTGCGTAAAGGGCCTATGATGGAGGTTGCCAAAACATAAGAAATCGGCAGCCCGCCAAGCAGCAGCATGGCGAGGAGAATAAGACCGAATTGGCTCAGCGTGTCCCAGAGCAGACTGTTCATGCTGCTGTGCAGGCTCTCTTCCGCCTTGTCAACATTATCAATGTAAACGCCTGTGCCAATCCAGAAGGGCGTCCCGGGAATCGCTTCGGCATAGCCCAGCTTGAAAACATCGCCGGCTCCAGGCTTGGGGAAAAGAAAATTGACGAAACCGCCGCCGTTGCTCACCGCCGCATTGAGTTCCGCCACATAGCGCACTCCATCCTTGTCTTCAGTTTTCCCAAGGTCTTTGCCTATGAGATTTTTCTGAACAGGATGGGCCACATTGACTGTTCCCTTGTACACATAAAAATAGCCCGAACCATCGTTTTCAAAGCGGGATTTTTCAACAAAGTCGGTTATGATCCGCAACTGCTCGGCCTCAGGCAGACCCGCCGCAAGCATGGCTACCCCTGAGGCCGCGGCATGGGTCACGTCCTTGATGCGAGATCGCTGAGAGTCAAGAAGCTCTTTTTTCGCCAGTGATGTGCCGGAAAGGATTACATTGTCCATCATGACAAAAGAAAGGCCGGCCATGACGAAAATAGTGCCAAAGACCAGAAATACATACAAAACAATTCGTTTTGCAATCGTGATGTTTCTGAGCATAACAGAACCTCCTTCCCCTTCTCTGTGCAGCGAATATCGTGATCTGTTCAGTGCGAAGCGTAGATTTTTCGATAATGGGGCGATTGCCCTCTGAAAACTTGTCCATATATAACGGCTGGTCATGCAAAAACTATAGGCGGAAAATTCAATATCACCACCCGGTAAGGATGTTAAGTGCCCTTCCCAAAGCCGTGCGCGACAAACCCGCGGCGGCATGGACATTCCCCGCGAGTCGCGGATTTTTGCCAGGCCTTTTTCCCGGCATGGCGGCGTGTATACTCAGCGCTCCAAGCCGGGTGTCCATCCGCCATGCAAGATATCGAAAGGGAAAACAGGCGGTCTTCCGTAAAAGCTGCTGAAGCGTCCGTCCCTCGCCTCTTTCTGCGGGGCAATTCAGCCCGTTCAAAAAAGGCTCGCCATGAGTCAGGCGCGTCTCTCCGTTACCGCCCTCCCGCGTATTGCCCCTCACTTGCCAGAAATACTGACGCAGCCGATGAGACTGAACTGAAACAAATTTGGCGGGGCGTTGCCCACAATCCGCGGCCCGTCATGCCAGCCCGCCGCATGCAGACCACGCCTGGGCTGAGGGGCAATAAGCAAGATTCAACGGTAAAAGGGCCTGAACCCCACGGTTCAGGCCCTTCGCAATTTCATGCCATATGGCTTCAGGCGTTCAACTCGCGAGAGATTTCCAACGCCTTGGCCTGTTCTTCAAAGTTTGCAAAGCCGGACTGGTGCAGGGCATCCAGCACTGTGTCATCCCAGTTCCAGGTGGCATAGATGACCGGCTTGTGGAATGAGGAACGGAAGCTTTGCAACTCGCTGCGGTAAAAATCTTCCTTGGGCGTGTCCAGATGTTCACGCAGCTGTTCATGGCGACGTTGCAGTTCGCCTTCGTACCACTCCTGAATATCCTGCGGTTCCTTGTACTTTTTAAGAATATGGCCATAGCCGGCTTTTTCCATAAGTTCCGCCAGGCGCTTGTGATGCTGATGGCCAAGCCATTTGCCGAGTTGCGATGTGGGTATGTTTTCCTCTTCCACCGCAGCGATGTCAAAAACGGTCTGATAATAGGTATCCGGCACCACAGAGGCCGAAGTAATGCCGGCAATGGCGACCAGGCCGCGCAAGATAATGCTGTTGGAAACGCCCTGCCCGCAGAAGCCAATCTTCTTGCCGTATTTCTGGCCGGTGAAGATGCTGACCAGTATGGCCCAGACCACCGCCGGGTCTTCTTCATCATAGATGTGGGCCAGACGGGCGTTGTCCCGGTCCGTGGCAAGAACCATCTGCGTCATGTCATTGGAGCCGATGGAGAAGCCGTCGAACTCGCTGATGAACTGCTTGGCCAGAATCGCATTGGAAGGCAGCTCGGACATCAAGATAATTTTCAGGCCATCCTGACCGCTCTTGAGCTTATGCACCTGATCCAGATAGCAGCGCATGGAGCGCGCTTCCTCAAGAGTGCGCACAAAAGGCAGCATCATACGCAGATTGCTGCCGCCGTACACGCCGCGCGCCAGTTTGAAGGCTTCGATTTCCCAATCATGAATATTGCGCGACACGCCGCGATAGCCCAGCATGGGGTTGGCTTCCTGCTGCTCGAACAGGTTGCCGCCCAGGAGGTTGCGGTATTCGTTGCTCTTGAAGTCCGTGGTGCGATAGGTGATGGGCTTGCCATAGAAAGCCATGGCAAAAAGCGCCAGATTCTGGGCCAGGGTCTGCACGTAATGTTCCTTGCCGGTACGAAAGCCGCGCGCCTTGATGATGGAGCGGATTTTTTCCGGCAAATTGCGCACATCGTCCATCTCTTTCTTGAGGCCGGTGCGCAGACCGATCTCCTCGCGCAGATGGCGAATGTTTTCCAGCAGTTTGACCACAGCGGGCAAAGCCTGAATACGCTGTACATGGGCGTCCACGCTGGCTTCAATTTCCGCCGCGCGCTTGGCCGATTCCGGATCGGCGGTCGACAGCAGGGCAAGCTCATCGTCATAGCCCATGATGATCCGCACATGATCCGCCAGATCGGGTGACGTTTTCAGCACTTCAATACGACGCGAAGCCATCTCCATATGCTGGTCAATCTTGTGATCCAGCTCGCGCATCTTGCGGTGTTGCAGCAGCACCTCTTCTGCGCTCAGGTTTTTGTCGACATCGGCCAGGGCGTTTACCTCGGCGGCCAGGCCGGTAACTTCACCCACATATTCGCGCAGGTTGAAATTAAAGACGATCAGCCCGGCGGCCATTTGTTCACGCAAGACCTTGGAAAGCCGGTCTTCCAGCTCTTTGAGTTTTGCCTGAACGACAACGTCCAACTCGCCGTTGTCAAAGGCCTCCAAAGCCTGTGGATGGATGCTGATATTGCCCAGCATGAATTCCGCGCGCAGCAGACCCACCTCAAACTGAGGGTGATTGCGCAAGCGTGAAAGGAAGAGGGCCTGCCCCACATCGGCCAGCACAAGCCCCACCTTTGTTTTGGTAAAGGGCAGTTTCGCGACATCCATCTCGCCGCCGACCTGGTGCAGCGGCAGCAGCCCGCGGTAAACGCGCCCGCGCGTGCCGTCCACCGTCACCTCAGCGCCGTCCAGAGCGCGCAGCACATCCACCCGCTGAATGCCGATAACCGCCGCAATGCCCAATTCACGCGAGGTGATGGCCGCGTGACTGGTGTCGCCGCCCACATCCGCCATGATGGCCGAGGCCACGCGCATGCCCGGCACCATGTCGGGGTCGGTTCGCTCGGCTGCCAGAACATCGCCCTTGGTCACCTTGTTCAGTTCGAGAGCGGAACGCAAAAAGCGCACAGTGCCCTGACCGGCTCCCCGCGAAGCGCCGTTGCCCTCCACCAGAACTTCCGCCACGGCCGCGGCCTTGGCGTCCACCTCGCGGCGACGCATGAAAATGGTGGTGGGGTGCAGCTCCAGCTCTTCATTCCAGCGGGTTTCGGGCCTGGCCTGGACAAACCAGAGCTTGTCGCTGGCGTCAATGCAAAATTCCGTATCCATAATCATGCCGCCGTAAGCCTTGCTTACAGCGCGCACGCCCTTGGCCACGCGCTCGGCCTGGCTCAGCGACAAGGCCCAGCGCAAAGCCTCCAGCTCCGGCACTGGCACTTCACGGGTGCCGCCTTTTTCGTCGTAGACAATCTTCATGTCTTTGCAGCCCATCTGACGGATAACCACCTCGCTGCCGTCGTCACGCTGAAAGACATAAAGCTTGTCGGGCGTCACCTTGCCGCCCACCACGGCTTCTCCCAGGCCATAGCTGGTGTCGATGCTGACCAGGTCCTTGCGGTCCGTACCCCGGCAACCGGTAGCCGTATCGGCGGAAAAGGCCGTGCCGGAAATCACGGGATTGATCATCTGCATCATGCAGACAGACAGGGAAGTATGCTCGATTGCCCATTCTTTTTTGGCCAGTTCGGCAATGGATTCATCCCCGGTTTCCTCGGCTCGCGCCAGGGCATCCAGAATAGCCTCGCGCCGATAGGTCATGGAGCGCAGGTTATAGGCTGAAGAGCAGTCCCAGTGATAGGCCTCAACCACCCTGTCCGCGCCGACCATATTCAGGTAGGTGTCTTGCAGACCCGCAAAAGCTTTTTTGCGCGAATCTTCACCCGCGGCGGAAGAACGCACCGCCACCGGGGTCATGTCATCGCCGTTTTCTTCACAGATGGCTTTATAAGCCCCGCGCACGGCCTCATCCACTTCCGCCGGCACATCCACGGACAGGATGGCGGCCTGCACCATCACTGACCGCTTGCGCAGCTGGTCAATGCCTTCGGGCGAGGTGGCAAAACCTTCCACGATATTATTGATGAAAGTTCTCAGTTTGGTATGGGCCTGTTCGCCTTCGGCCTTGGCGGCCTCGTGAATCTGCCTGCCCAACTGGCGCACGAATTTTTGCAGGAAATCCGGGTCCTGGTTGATTTCAGGGTCATTCCAGTCAATCCGAGCGTATTCCTTGTCCACCACAGAGCGCACGACACGACCGTTGACCCTGGTCTCATCCAGCAGGCGGTGAAACGCCAACGAGGAGACAGCGCGGAAATGCGGCGCCTGAATGCCGTCAATCTGGCTGATCAGAGCCGTATTGTAGTTTTTACCCCCGACAAGCAATTCAGCATCGGGACCAAGCTTTACAATATCCGCGCCAGTCAGCACCAGCTTTTTCTGAATGGAATCGGCAGAATCTGCTTTGGGCTTGGCCTGCACGGTTTTCGCGGCGGGACTTTTAGCCATGACTTCCTCCGGTTTGGCGGGAAAGAGCATTTTCCTTTGTCAGAATAATATACCCGTACGGGAAAACTGTCTACAAAATCGCGGCGCGCCGGCTCAACTCACCTGAGCGCCGCAATAGGGACAGAACGCGGCCGCATCCATGGGGATGGGCTGCCCGCAGGCCTCGTTGCGGCATATGCGCGGCACCGGCCCGAGCTCCACAATCAACTCCCCTTCCCGTACAGAAACCATCTGCTTGCTTTCCTTGAAGTCGGCGGTTTTGAGAACGCGCTTGACAATGCCGTCCACAGGAGCCAGCACAGCCTTTTCCTGTTTCATGATCGAGACATTGAAAAGTTCCTCGCCGGCTTTGACCACATCGCCGGGATGCACATACATTACCCACAAATCGCCGTTACTGGGCGCGGGCACATGGTACTGGTTGGCGGGATCGGCCATCAGCGCGCCCTTGCCCTTCTGATCCATGGGCTGAGCGACCTGCACCTCGCAACTCATGAATTCCGAATCAAGCACATACCGGCAGATGGAAATGCCCGCCTCGTTGGCGCGTGAAATGCTCAACAGCGCCAGATGGTGGGGTTTGCCGCTGGTTTCGTTAAAGTACAGATCCTGCCCGACTTTCAGGCCCTCAAACCAGACATGCAGGGGCAGATTGTTGGGGTCGCCGAACTTTGCCTTGAATTGCATGGTCTTCAGGGCGTCAGCAGGATGGTTGAGGTACAGCACAAATTCTTCAGCAGTGGGCGGGCGCTTGATGATATCCGCGCAAGCCTTCTCCTCGGCAGCCAGATTGATGTCCGCCAGAGCCTCCAAAGGCGAATTTTCAGTGCGTCTGGCGATGGCGCCCTTCCAGTCGGAGCCGAAAGCGCTTTCATAGACCCAGTCCGCCGGAAAGCCCAGAGGCAATTTGCCGAATTTGCCCAGCAGCAGGTTGCGAAAAGCGTCATTGCAGTCCTGGTAAATGGAAAGGCGGGCATGACGCATCTCAGGCGTGAGCTCATTCTCCGGCGTGCGGGTTACTTCACCCAAAACTTCAAGCAGATAGCGCACTTCATCTTCGCCGCCGCGCTTCCAGGCGCCGGTCACGGCCAGGAAGGCCGTGTTCCAGGTAATCTGGGAACCGGGCGTCACGTCATGATAGCGCACGATCTGGCGGGTGCCCTCCAAAAATTTAAGCATGTAGGGCAGCAGATGGATATAGCCCTGCTTCATGGCCCCTTCTTGCGAAGAAGATGTTGCCCCGCCGGGC
Source organism: Desulfovibrio sp. SGI.169 (assembly GCF_050313595.1). NCBI lineage: Bacteria > Pseudomonadati > Thermodesulfobacteriota > Desulfovibrionia > Desulfovibrionales > Desulfovibrionaceae > Desulfovibrio > Desulfovibrio sp. SGI.169. The sequence continues at coordinate 19,526 of NZ_JBNPLS010000025.1, forward strand.
ATGCCGTGCAGGGTGACGTCATAGTCTATGCCCTGAAAATACGGGGCGCAGTAGCGGTCGTAGTAGGGCATGATCTGCTTGCAGACAAAATTGGCGTCACGAATGGCGCTTTTGTTCAAGTTGCACTTCAAGTTCAGTTCATCTTCAAGGTAGGCCATAGTGGCGAGCACGTCGCCCTGCCCGTAAGAACGCACCGCGGACCCCAGACCCACGTCAAGGATATGAGCGCCTGCCTTGGCCGCGGCGCCGCAGGCGGGCACAAACAGACCGTCCGTATAATGGCGATGATAGTGCAGCACCAGTTCGGGCCAGGCTTTGCGCAGCGCGCCAACCAGTTCTGTCATGAACCGCGGCGGGCAAACGCCCCCCATGTCTTTGAGGCCCAGAATGATATGGCGCGACGCCTCCCTGGGGTCCACGCCCATCACGTCGCCCACCATGCGCAAAATGGCTTCGGTAACGCTGAGATAATGCGGCGCGTCAAAGCCTCTGGCCCAGGACAGGGACAACGCGGGCTGGAAGATGACGTCCTTGCGGGACATGACCACTTCCGCGATGGGCCGCATGTTTTCCACATGGTTGAGAAAGTCGAAGCAGCGCACCACCTGATAGTGATCACAAATCATTTCGCCAGTCTTGCGCATCAGGTTGCGCGGCTGGGGCGTATACCCCAGCACGTTGGTGGAGCGCACCAGCAACTGCTTGAGCGTCTTGGGCGCAAAGCTGTTCCACTCTTTGGCTTCGGTGAAGGGATAGGTCATGTTGGCCATCATGGCCACATGGAAATGCGCTCCGCCCCCGTTCTCAATGGAAAAATATCCCACATTGTCCAGGTAGGGGCCAATAAGCCTGTCTTCAGCCAGGCGGAATCGATTGCCGGAGTTGGACTGGGTAAAATCGCGCGGGGTGGTGTCGGTGAAATGCACATAGCCTGAATCGCGGATGTAATCCAGCGTCGCCAGCCTGTCGCCCTGCGGATAGGGCGAGGCCTGCCGGCGGGCCGAGGTGCGGATGGGGGGCAGTACAGGCTCGAAAGGGCCAAGGCATGGCGTGGTGATCGAACGGTATTCCCCAAGCTGAACATAAGGGTTGAAGCCCTTGGCCGAAATTTCGGCCACCAGCCGGGCCAGGCGCTCTCCTTCCGGGGCCAGGTCGGTATAAAGCATCAGTTCGGGGTGGTCGGCGATAAAATTGGTGTTGATGTCGCCTTTGCGGAACAGAGGATTTTTGATGACCTTGCGGAAAAAGGGAATCGTGGTCTTGATGCCGCCGATGACGTACTCGCCCAAAGCCCGATCCATGATGCCCAGGGTCTTTTCCCAGTCGTGGGCATAGGCGATCAGCAACGCGCCGGCTGAATCATAATTGGCCGGAAATTCATAACCGGCACTGATATTGGAGTCCAGACGCACGCCAAGACCGCCTGGCGAGACATAGCGAGATATCAGACCGGAATTGGGCAAAAAATTGTCTTGCGGATTCTCGCAGTTGATGCGCACCTGCATGGCGCAGTACGAAGGGCGGAGATCCTCCTCGCGGTAGCGCAGTTCCGCCCCAAAGGCCACGGCGATCTGCTCTTCCACAAGGTCGATGCCGTAACGGCATTCGGTAATGCCGTGCTCAACCTGGAGGCGGGTATTCACCTCGATCAGATAGGGCGAACCGTCGGGCGTGACCAGAAATTCCACAGTGGCCAGCGAATGATAGCCCACGGCGCGCACCAGACGGCGGGAATAATCCTTGAGGCGCTCGCGCAGTTCACGGGTCACGCCCGGCCAGGGCGACGGGGTGATTTCGATCAGCTTCTGATGATTGCGCTGCACAGTGCAGTCGCGCTCATCAAAAGCGAAGACATTGCCGTACATGTCGGCGATGACCTGAATTTCGATATGGCGCACGCCATCCAGAAACTTTTCAACAAAAAGGCGCGGATTGCCGAAAGACGCCTGGGCCATGGAAGACGCCTTGAAAAAGGCGTCTTCCAGTTCAGCCTCGTTGTGAATGGCGAAAATGCCCCTGCCGCCGCCGCCGCCTTCGGCCTTGAGCATGATGGGCAGGCCGATTTCACTGATCAGGCGGCGCGCGGTGGCGATGTCCACCGCGCCGTCGGAGCCGGGCACCACGGGGATGCCCAGCCTGCGGGCCACCTCGCGCGCCTGAACTTTGTTGCCCAGCAGGTTCATGGCTTCGGCGGTGGCGCCGATGAATGTGATGCCGGCCTCCTTGCAATGCTGCGGAAAGCGCGTGTCCTCGGAGGCAAAGCCCCAGCCGGGGTGAATGCCCACCACGCCGCGCCGCCTGGCCAGGTCGATGATTCTGTCTATATCCAGATAGGCGCGCGGCTCGCTGCCCAGCAGAATCAGCTCCTGAGCGGTGGAGGCGGCGGGCGCTGTTTTGTCCACATCCGTGGCGGTCATGGCCGCCACCGCGTCAAAGCGCTCCCGGATGGAGCGGCAGATGCGCCGGGCCGGAATGCCCCGGTTCGCCACAAGAATGACCTTGCCCCTCAGAAAATCCTGAACTTCCGCGAATGTCTTGTTGGCCATGCCTTTTCAGCCCTTTACTATAGTCTTTCAGAAAGCCGGAGGCTCCCGCTCAGCCATTCCTCACAGCGTCCATTGCGCCACAGGCGCAGTCCACCGGCCGGGGTCAGCCCCTCCAGCCTGCCGTGCACGCTGCCCTGCCCATCAACCAAGCACACATGACGACCGCGCCAGAGCAACAGCTCCTCCGCCTGATTTTTCCATTGGTCGGTCAGAGAATGCCCGTCATCATATGCTGAATGCATCCGCTTTACAAGTCGCCGCCAGAGGAACTCGGCCAACGGGACAGCGGACTGCGAAACGTCGTTCAGGCTCACGGCGGGCATGGCCGCATCGGCCCGCAACGCGGCGTCAGACGGAGAACTGTTCACATTGACGCCAATACCCGCCAGCAGCACGCCCCCCCTCTCCTCCAGCAAAATGCCCGCGAGCTTGCGGGGGCCGTCCGGCGGGCAAAGGGCCAGATCATTGGGCCACTTGAGCAGCGCCGGCCAGCCTTCAGCGCGCAGGGCGCGAGCCAGCAGCAGCCCCATGACAGGAGCCGCCGCCGTGCTGTCAAAAGGCGGCTGCAGAGGCAAGCGCAACGCGGCGTAGATATTCCCCGGCGGCGACGCCCAGGAGCGCCGCAACTGCCCGCGCCCCGCCGTCTGGCTGACGGCCTGCACGCTGTCCCAGACCTCCAGCCAGCCGCGCCCGGACAGAAAAAACGCCACATCGAGACTCGATGAAACCTCGCCGAAGCGCCAGATAAAAGGAGTTTGGGCGGCGCCCGCGCCGTCGCTGCGCGCAAGGCCCGTCCGGGAGCTTTTCTCGAATGCCGTGCTGTGGCATACTGAAGTCATGGAGCTCTACCTCGTGGGCGGGGCCGTGCGGGATATTTTGCTGGGCCGCGTCCCTGTTGAACTGGATTTTGCCTTCGCCGGCGCCATAGCCGATTTTCTGGCCGCTCATCCCGATGCCCGTCCGGTGGGCAAAAGCGTACGCGTTTGTCTCTGGCGGGGCCACGAGTGCATGCCGCTGCGCGGCGGCAGCCTGGAGGCGGATCTGCAGGCCAGAGATCTCACCGTCAATGCGATGGCTTTGGACTGCCGCGGCCTGCTGCGAGTTCACCCCCAGGCTCTGGCGGATATGCGCTCGCGCCGTCTGCGGCCCGCCTCTCCCACGGCGCTGTCCGCCGACCCCGCGCGAGTATTCCGGCTGGCCCGCTTCGCCGCATGCTGGCCAGACTGGCGGGTGGATGAAGAGGCTTACGCGCAGATGCGCGCCCTGCCCCAGGGAGCGCTGGCGGCGATTCCCGCGGAACGGGTGGGGCGCGAACTGCGCAAAGCCCTGGCCGCGCCCGCGCCCGCCCGCTTCCTTAAAACGCTGGCGGCGGGAAATGCCCTGACCCCCTGGTTCGCGGAGCTGAAGACCGCCGGGGACATCCCCGCCGGGCCAGCGCGCTGGCATAAAAGCTCCGTCCTGGATCATACGGCGCGAATCATGAATCTGACAGCCGGCGAGCCGCTGGCCGTCTGGATGGCGCTCTGTCATGACCTGGGCAAAACCGTCACCCCACCGGCCCTGCTGCCGCACCATTACGGCCATGAACGGCGCGGCGTCGCTCTGGCGTTGGCGCTGGCCAAGCGTCTGCGCCTGCCCGCGCTTTTCCATAAAGCCGGCGCGCTGGCCGCCGCCGAGCATATGAAGGCCGGCATTCTGCCGCGCCTGCGCCCCGGCGTCCGACGCGACTTGCTGTGGCATGTGCATCAGAGCGGTTTAAGCGCGCCTTTCTGGCGGCTGGTCGACGCCGACAGCAGCAGCCAGGTCGGCCGGGAAGCGCGCCGCCAGCTGGATGCCCTGCTGGCCGTGCGGCTGCCGTCGGCCTGGCGCGACAAAGGTGAACAGTCCGCACGCAAACTGCGCGAGCTGCATTGTCGGGCGCTGGCCGGACTGCCCCCCGTTCCTGCCCCCTCCGCATGACGGGTCAGAGCGTCGCCGCGCGCCGCGCGGCGGCAAAACAGGCCGCGCACAGGCGATCCATAGCGACCCCGTGATCCAGACCGGCCAGATGCCCCATGCCGTGAGACAGAAGACGCGCAAGATGTTCCGCCGGTTCCTGCCCGTAAAGCAGGCATTCACGCGCCAGCGTGTCCAGAGAGAGCAACAGAATGCCCGGCAGACTCTCCCCGCCGGGAAAAGAAAGAATGTTGGTTGGCCCCATGCATCCCATGAAACGCAGGTTGGCGACGCTCATGGCCGCGTCGTCCAGCAGGTGCAGCTCAAGGCGGTCGGGCGCTGGCGCGCCATTTTCATCCAGCGCGCGCAGCATGACCCGCAGCAGACGCGCCAGTTCACGGCGCCCCAGGGGCAGCAGCCAGGCATGGGCTGCGTAATGCGCCTGTATGCGCACCTCATTTTCGCCGTGCCTTGCCTCCGCGCTTGCGTCTTCCATGTTCATGGCCTCAGTTTTCACCGCCGGTTTGCGGCCCGCCGCACCGGGCCTCGGGGCGACCGGCTTCATTCCGACGCGCGGAGGCGGCGGGCAGACCAAGAGGCGTCTGCGGCCTGACCTCGCCAGTGCGGCTTTCCGCCCTGCCCCTGTCGGCCTGGGCCGCGTCTTTGATCTTGTTTTCGGGATAGGCGATGCGTTGATGGAAAATGCCCGTCAGGATGCGCTGAAAGTTTTCGCTCAGAAAATGCAGATCCTTGAAGGTCAGCTCCGACTCGTCCAACTGTCCTTCCGAGAAGATTCCCTTGATGATGGCGTCAATATGACTTTTGATGCGCGCGGGCGTGGGGTCGCTCAGGGTGCGGCTGCTGGCCTCCACGGAGTCGGCCAGCATAAGAATAGCCGCTTCTTTGGTCTGCGGTCGCGGACCGGGATAGCTGAAATCAGACTCGCGCGGCTTCTCGCCCAGATTAAGGGCTTTCTGGTAGAAAAAGCGGATCAGCCGCGTGCCGTGATGCTGGCGGATGATGTCTGTAATTTCCTGTCCCAGCTTATACCTTTCGGCAAGTTCCGTGCCCTTTTTGACGTGCGAAAGCAGGATCAGGGCGCTCATGGAGGGCGCCAGCTTATCGTGCTTGTTGGGGCCGCCAAACTGGTTTTCAATGAAATATTCAGGATACGACAGCTTGCCCACATCGTGATACAGGGCCGCCACCTTGCAAAGCAGGCTGTTGGCCCCGATGGCCTTGGCTCCGGCCTCGACCATATTGGCAACCACCAAAGAATGATGATAGGTGCCGGGAATGGTGACCATCAATTCCTGCATCAGGGGTTGCTCCAGACTCATCAGCTCCATAAGGCGAAAACGCGTGCTGTAGCCGAACGTCAGTTCCAGCACCGGACTGACGGCAAAAAGCAGAATCAGCGAAAGCAGGCTGTTGATGGCCACGGCGGTCAACTGCATGGGTATTTCCGCCGGGTGCGTCTGGGCCAGCAGGGTCGTGCCCAGCCAGACAAGAATCTGGCCCGCGGTCAGGGGAATGACGCTCCAGACCACATCCTGGCGGCTTTGCGCGCTGGTCACAAGCCAGGTGGCCAGCATGCCGCCCAAAAAGTAATAGATGAAAAGCGGAAAGTCCGCCTGAAGCATCAGCATGCAGAAAAAGGAAAGCAGCAGACCCATTGTGCAATAACGCCGGGCCGCGAAAACCATAGCCACCAGCCCCACGGCCCCGGCCACCGGAAAGGCGGCGGCAAAAGAGTTGAACAGACTCACGCTGTCCATACGCAGGCTCAGCAGATAAACGCTTTTGGCCCCGATGCCGAATAAAAGCAGCAACAGCGAGATGAGCAGCATATCCTTGCAGCGCAGGGGCGTGCCGGGCTTGCCGCTGGGGGCCACAAAAAAGCCCACGGCAAGCAGCATCGCGCAAAGAAACGCGCCGCCCGCCGTGCTCCAGCGCATGGGATCGGCGGCGGATTTGTACAGCGTCTGCAATTTGATCTGCTGCTCACGGCTGACGCGCTCGCCTTTGCGCAGCACCAGTTCGCCTTTCTGTATCTGATAATAGACCGGCTCCACCGTGGCCACCACGGCCGCGCCGCGTTTTTGGGTGGCCTCGCGGTTCAGAGTCAGGGAGGCGGGCAAGGTGGCCGAAAGCAGAATATTGATGGCCCGCCGCGACTGCGGATTGAGAATGGGAACCTGCCTGATCTGCGAGGATATTTCAGCCAGAAAGGATTGCACGTCCGGCAGTGAATTAATGTCCGACCGCAAAATTTCCGCATTGGTGTCCAGGTTGCGGATGATCGCGCCTGAACGGGCCACGCGCGCGGCGCGGATGTCGCCCACCAGGCCTTCGATCATGCGCTCGCGGATCTGCGGCAGCAATTTTTTGAGCAGATAGGTCTGCACTTCCGGCAACGACAATTCCGGCAGCACTTCGTCAGCCACGGCCGGGGTCAGTTCCTCCACAAGGCGCTGCAAAGCCTGTTCGGGCGCGGAACGGTGCTCACCACTGTTCAGGCCGCGCAGAATCTCCAGAATCCGGCTCTGAAACTGCGTGTAGGGTTCAAGACTCAGATCGTAGACCGGCGGCTGCAAAAGAAGAACCTGCTTGCGCCGGGCCTTGGTGGCCTGTGAATCCTCCACCAGCATGTCCCGGTCAGCGACAACGTCATTTTCCGCAACCTGTCCGGCCACATAGACCCGCTGCGCGGCCTCGAAATTGGCTCCGGCCAGCAGGGAAAGAAAAAGCAATGTGCCGATCAGCGCCCACAGGCCCCAACCGCAATGATGCCGCGCCTTCAGCGTATGTATAAGCGCCAGGATGCTAGCCGGACGCGCCGTCTTTTTCCGCGTGGTCATAAGCGCTGACAATGGCTCCTACAAGGGGGTGACGCACGACGTCGGCCTTGCTGAAACGATGAATGGCAAGACCGGACACGTTATGCAGGATGCCCAGGGCGTGGATCAGGCCCGAACGCGGCTGCGCGCCGCCGGGCTGCATGGGCAGATCAATCTGGGTGGTGTCGCCTGTGACAACCATGCGTGAGCCGAAGCCCATGCGCGTCAGAAACATTTTCATCTGTTCCTGAGTGGTGTTCTGGGCCTCGTCCAGAATGACAAAAGCGTCGTTGAGCGTGCGGCCGCGCATGAAGGCCAGCGGGGCCACCTCAATGGAACCCGCCTCCAGCATGGAGGCGACCTTGGGCTGGGGCATCATATCATGCAAGGCATCATAAAGCGGTCGCAGATAAGGGTTTACCTTCTCGGCCAGATCGCCGGGCAGAAAGCCCAGCCGTTCGCCCGCCTCCACCGCCGGGCGGGTCAGCACAATGCGTTTGACCCTGTGCTGCTGAAGCATGGACAGCGCCATGGCAACCGCCAGATAAGTCTTGCCCGTACCGGCCGGGCCTACGGCAAAAACAAGTTCATGTCGCCGCAGAAGCTCCAGATAGCTCTTCTGGGCCACATTGCGCGCGGTGACGCTTTTGCGCGGCGTATTCACAAAGACGGCATCACGGAAAATCTGACCAAGATTCAGGCCGGGATCGGCCCTGAGCATGTCATAGGCGCGGGCAATGTCCTGCCGGCTCAGCGTCAGGCCGCCGCGCAGCAGATCGTAAAGCTGCACAAAGACATTGCACAGGCTCCGGCGCACATCATGATCTGGGCTTTCAATAAAGATGCTGGCCCCCCGGTTGCCAATGCGCGCGCCGCTGGCCACAGCCAGCAGGTCAAGGTGCTCATTATGGGGGCCGAAAAGCTGGCTGGCTAGGGCGGGGTCATCAAACTCCACAGTCTCCAACAAGGAGGAATATACTGCCATAAGGCATTCTTAGCCTATTCCAGCGGTTCTGTCCATATTTTCAGAAAGCCCCTCCGGCCGCGGCCAGGCTCGAATGCTGGCTGCTCCATTTCTGGCCTGATATTTGCAATATATTTCATGGCGGCCCCGCACACGGGCGCGGGTAAAATCTGCCGGGAGGAACCATGAGCGTATCAGGCATCAGCAGCTACACCAACGCGCTGTTTCAGTGGCAGGGCCAGCAGTTGAAGGGGACGACTTCGGGCGGCTCCAAAAGCTCTTCCTCAAGCGGCCTGGAGAGCCTTTTCGGCAACACGTCCATGACCAGCCAGCTTTCCAGCATGATTGAACTGACCAAATATGCCATGGACGCCATGGGGCTTGCCAGTGACAGCCGGGTGACATTCAATCAGATCGCCAAATATCGTGAACAGTTACAGTCTGAATTCAGCAAAGGCGTCAAGGATGGTCTGGCCCATATGGGCATTTCGGACATCACGGGACTGAGCTTCAGCCTGGACAAAAACGGCGCGCTGAACGCGCTGGGCGACAACGCTTCGGACAGAAAGGCCGCCCAGGCCTGGCTGGACGCCAACCCCACGCTGGGCGTGGAATTGCGCAACGCCCTGACCACGGCGGGCATTGAGCCCGAAGAGGCGGTGGAACTGCGCCTCGGTGTTGGCGGCAAACTGAGTGTGGTCAACAGCGCTGCCGAAACTATTCAGGCCGCGCTGGACGGCGAGACAAACCTGAGCGCAGACCTGCGCAACGCCCTGGAAAACATGGGCGTGGACGTGAGCAAAGGACTAAACTTCAAATTTGATGATCAGGGCAATCTGGCTGTCAGCGGCGACTTGGAACAGGCCGAGACCGTGAATCAGTGGCTGACGGCCAACCCGGCGCTGGCCGACGCCGTCAAGACGCAACTGGAAAAGCGTAATGTGGACGCCTCCGCCGTGACGCTGCGCCTGAGCGGAGAGGGCAACGTCAGAATAAGCGTGAACAATGCCGACCTCAATGACATTCAGGCGGTGCTGGATCAGCAGAGCGCCGTGGGCAAAAACATCCGCGACGGACTGGACGGCCTGGGCGTTGACCCGAACATCAATTTTTCCATTCAGGTCAATGATGACGGCAGTATGACCATCATCAGCGACCATGCCGATCGCGACAAAGTACAGCGATTTTTTGACGAAAACCCCGATCTGGTCAAAAAATATCGGCAGATAGAGACGCTCTCCGGCATTGATGACGCCCGCAAAGCCATGCAGCTCGCCCCATCAGATATGCGCAAGCGCATTCAGATTGAATCCATGTCCGCCTGGTGGGCGAACTCAGGCAACGCCAACTCCTATTTCGGCAATTATTCCGACGGCAATCTTTCCTTGCTGGCCGGGCTGAACCTCAGTGTTTAGGCTCAGGACTCATGATGACAATGGCGGCGACGCCTTTTTCACGTCCACGACTTCCCCGGTTTGCGGGTCCACCTTGTGCAGGTCGATGATGGCCTGCGCGAGGTCCACTTCCTGCTGTTCGATGCCGGGGTCGGCGTCCTTGGCCCCCCGGAACCAGTTTTCATCCTCATGACAGCTCCTTTGATGAGGTTGGGTTTTGGGGTTATGGCGCTGCCGCAATCGCCAGCGAGGGGCGACCGTCCATCGGCAACGCGCACATTGACAACTTCAAGCTGCGGAAGTATCTTCTCTTCAAGAGAGACGGCATTGTCTCGCATGATCAGGCTTAGACCTGAAGGCGGGGAGACAGAGCCGTCTTTTTTTGTGTCATGTGCCCCTTCCCCGCCATTTTTCTTGTCCCTTTCATGCGCCATACTGTATGCACTGTATTTTGGATTTGCGCCCCGGCGTTCGACGACATCAACAATCGCTTCTTTCCCGCCTTCGCTTGTCTCGACTCGTTTTCTGTACTCATGGAACGCCACAGCATCATCCGTGCGCTCCTTATACAGATCACTTTTTTTGTAGGCACCTGTAGCAATAATATCCGGCATGTGTGGCACAAGTTCCGCTTTCAGGGCATCACGGTTCATATTCCGCTTGATTTCCTGCCATGTTCCGCCCGTGAAGCAGACCTGAATGGATTCACCGGCCGCCTGTGTTTCCACATGCCGCCCCTGAAGATTCTCCCGAAAATATTCGCGAGCCGCCTGCTGATGATTGCCTTGCTTTTCTCTCAGCAGTTCCTGATACCGGGCCGTATCCGGCCTGGTAGATGCCAGCGGCGTTGACTGATAGCTGTATCCGGACTGGCCCACATTGCCCTTGAGGACTTCCCCGGTCTCTGTATCCACCTGATATTTCTTGCCGCCCTTGGAAGTACGCCAGATTGCCGCGTCGGCCACCACCACGTCCCGCCCGGCGCGGCCTTCCTCCACCAGCGCCACATGATTGCCCCGGATGTTGCGCATGATGAAGTCGTATTCCACCCCCTCGTACTGGCCCGGCGTGAAGTCCGGCTCGTAACGGTAGGCGCAGGAAAGCTCGCGGAAGGAGCCGTCCTCGATGGCGTCAATGGCATTACCGTCCCAGACGGTCAGCGGCGCGTCGATGTAGGGCGCGTTCCACACCGCCTTGCCCACGGCGCCCACGCGGGTGAGCTTTTCCGGGGCGTCCGCGCTGTCCGGGTGGTGCTCGATGTGCAGCGGCAGGCCCGCCCAGGTGGGCAGCGACCGCCGCAGTTCCTCCGGGTCGCGGAAGCCGTAATAGATGCGCTCCGGGTCAAGGCCAAGGCGTTCGCATCCGGGAATTTCCCGGCCATAGTACGGGTTCACCGTGGCTTTGGTGATGTGCGAGGAGGCGACGTGCAGAAAGCCGTTCTCGTCCACGCTGCGGGCGCTGGGGGCCGCGTCGAAGGTCAGGCTTGTATATCTCATGCGTTGGCTCTCTCCAGCAGCTTTTGAATCTCCGGCGTCATCTGGTCGCCGAACTCGGGAATGAAGGAACGATATTCGCACTGGCAGGCCACCAGTTCGCCGGGAAGCACCTTGCGCCCCACCGCGCTGTCGTACAGGCCCTCCGAGAGCAGGAAGGGCTTGCCGTTCATGGCCTTGTGCGTGGCCCGGCTCGTGTGCTTGCCGGGGATGTGCACCCATACGCCCACCTTCACGCCCAGGCGTTCGTCCTCCACGCGCTTGATGGCCTCGGTGGCCTTGTTGGCCTGGTCGCGGGCAATGAGGTCGGCCCGCCGCCGCGTGACTCCATAGCGCTTTTCCAGTTCGTCGGTGAGAAAGCCCAGGTCGCGCCCGGCGCTTACGGAGCGCTGCACAAGCCCGTTGACTTCCGAAAAATACCGTTGCGGAATGGACTTGATGAGGCTGACATTTTCCTCAATGAGCGCTTGCACAACATTGTTTTTGACGCGGCTGGGGTCCATCTTCACCGTGAACCCGGCGGCCCTGAACGCTTGCTCATAGCTGTTTGTCGTGCGCTTCTGCGTTCTGGTAATGAAATCCGTGGCGATCTTCGCGGCCTCGTCGCTCCAGCGGCGCATCCAGTAGCGGAACAGACGGTTGAGCACCTTTTGCAGCATGCGCGCGGGGGAAGCGTCCTGCGCGAATTCGGGGATGATGCGGGCCTCGTCCTTGCGGTAGGCGGCCCGCAGCCACCAGACCGTGGAACGCCGCATCTCGTCGATGAGCTTGCGCAAACGGCGCTGGTAGGCGGCGCGAACGCCGGCATTGGGGTGAACCGCGCGGAGAAGTTTAGCCATGAGCCCCTTCCCGTACATTTGACTTTGCCAGGATTTGGTCTATCTTCTGAATAAAGGAACTCACGGCTCCCATGTCGGGACGACTAAGGATAGGCCCGACATGCGTAGAAGCGTGTCTTGCACTAACCTTGCCGCTGTCACCCGTGACGTTCTTTTGCTCTCCTCCTACAATATCGTAGCCCGTCAGCAACCACGTCTTTTTCTTTCCGTGTTCTTCCAGCGAGAGCACGGCTCTGTATCCATCTTTATCAAGATGGACTGTCTTGTTGCCCTTGACAAAGCGGACAATCTTCCCGTTGGCGACCGCTTCCAGCACCGGGGCAATACAGCCGCTCCCGTGGCGTTTCTCAATGTGGAGGAGCCCTTTTTTCTCGTCGCCCCTGATGATGGTCACGTCATTGGTTCCGCCATATTGCTCAAGATCATTGCGCAGGCTGGAAACAGTGGCTTCCGCCTTGCCGTTGGCAATCTCGCGCATGGCGTCTTCCACCTTGTCGCGTCTTGCGCCCTGAGCCGAAGGCGAGTCCCACTCGTTCTGGCCGATATTCCCCTTGGTGATTTCCCCGCTCTCCGTATCCAGTTCAAAGTGCTTGCCCTTTTCCGTTCTGCACCATCTGCGGGCATCCAGCGCCGCGTCGTACACAGCGCCGGCCTTGTCCACGTCATCCAGTTCGCTGCCGCCTTCCATACCCGGCGGCATCTCGCCCCCCATGCCTGCGCTTTCGGGCAGGTCATCGGGGTCGATGTCCGCAAATCCGCTGTCCGGATCGTTGGCAATGGCCGCGCGCGCCTCTTCGGCGCTGATGACGCCGCGATCCAGATACACGGCGATGGTATCGGCCCTGGTCTTTTGCTGCGTGGCCAACGCGGCCCGGTCTTCCTCACCGAGCGGCGCGAAATCGAAGCTCACGGCACGGTCGATTTCCCGGAACTCGTGCAACTGGATGCAGTCCAGCGCCTTCTGGACACCGGCCCGCAGCACCTTCTCCTGCTGACTCCTGATGTGGTCGTAGTAGTTGCGGATGGAGAGTAAGGGGGGAATACGCACAGCTGCATATCGAAGCGACAAGAGCAACAGCCAAAAGCTTTCTGGAAGAACTTATTCAGGCAGTTTCTTATAAGATTCATACAATTTTGACAGACAGCGGGATTCAGTTCACCAACCGTGAGCGCGACAAAATGGCCTTCATGACTCCGTTTGATCGGGTATCCACCTCAAAAAGCTGGCCTGGCTCTTTTTTCTGAATACCTCCTTCAAGGAGTTTGAGAGCTTTTTCTTCAACTTCTATTGAAGCGGAAGCATCTTTTTTCAAAATTTCAATGGCTTCCTTTATTTCCCCTATCGCCGCAGCAATATCTTTATTGTTGTCGGAATACGTCCGCAAGGCATACGAAACAGGTTCATATCCGCTTATTTCATTGCCGCTGTCATCGCGCCAAGTATCATACCAATTGGATTCATCGACTGTGTACGCCTTTCCGCCAAGAACATATTTTTCTTTTGAGTTTGCAAGAAACTTTCGATAGTCCTCGCTCACATTTTTATCTTTCGCGAAATACAGTCCCCAGCCATGGGCCTGTGCGCCTTCGCCCTCTCCGATATGGTCAAGCGTGAATTTGTCGAAACGGTGAGGCGTGCCGTGCCAGGCCGTCTGGAACAGCACTTGCCCGCTCCCGTCATTGACGCCGAGCCTGTCACGGAGTATGTTCATCACATCACCCCGGTTCGCTCGGGTCACGTGTCCCTTGCTTTCATCAAAAGCTCTGGCCGTGTTGAGCGATTCGGGGTTGATTATTTCTGTCAGCTCATGATCGTAAAGCGGTTTCCGTTTTGGTCTTCTCGCACAACAAATCCGACAACATAGTCTTGCCCGTCTAGCCTGATCTTGTTGGCAAAAATATGCGACATGAGCCGCGACGTTTTTGGTATGCTGTCAACATAGACGGCGCTTTCTATAATTTGCGGAATAAATGGCACGGAACGGATTAGAGTGTCGTCCCCACCGTGGGCCAAAGAATTTTTTATGCCCCGTGGTGTAACCTGGACATCCCAGCCCTGATCCGCGTTTTTGATCGTCGTTCCCTGTGGGAATACGGTACGCGCCCAATCCACGACAGCTTTGCGCGCATTTCGGCCATCCGCCGCAATAGCCTTCCCCTCTCCGAACCATTGCGAGCTGTCGGCCTCAACGCCGGGCAGCTCCGCAAAGCGCCGGGGGAGTGAGGAATCCGCAGCCATCGCGCCCTGACGGTGCGGCGTGCCGTGCCAGGCCGTCTGAAACAGCACTTGCCCGCTCCCGTCATTGACGCCGAGCTTGTCCCGGAGTATGTTCATCACATCACCCCGGTTGGCACGGGCCCACTGTCCGCCCATACCTTCGGGTAACTCGGCGTGGTTGTGCCAATCGGGGTCGATTATTTCCGTTAACTCATGATTGTAGAATCGATTTCCGTTCCCATCCTCCCGCACGACAAAGCCCACCACATAATCCTTGCCGTCCAGCCTGATCTTGTTGGCAAAAATATGTGACATCAAACGCGGTGTCTTTCTGATGCTGTCAACATGAATGCCGCTTTCTATAATTTGGGGGATAAATGGTACGGAACGGGCCAGCAAATCGTCATATCCGTGATGAAGGCTGGATTTGATTCCGTTCGGTGTTACCTGTACGTCCCAGCCTGTATCGGCGTTTTTTAATGCTGTGCCCTGCGAAAACTTTGTTTTCGCCCACTGCTGAAGCGCTTTAAGACGATCTTTCCCTTTTGATTCTATAGCCTTCCCCTCGCCGAACCATTGCGAGCTGTCAGCCTCAACGCCGGGCAGCTCCGCAAAACGCTGGGGGAGGGAAGG
>NZ_JBNPLS010000026.1:0-34371 GCF_050313595.1 Desulfovibrio sp. SGI.169
TTGAAATAGCCGCCTTTAGGCGGCTCAAATATTCCGCCGCTTTGAGCGGCTCACAGCACAAGCCCCCGGCTTTGCCGGGGGTGTATGACTAAAGTGAATGTCTCAATGCCGGGCGGGACTTGCAAAAGCGTACGGAATGCATAGTATGCTGACAAGCGCGACCGCGGAATCCACAGCGAGGCGCGCTTTCACAGGAGTCACATGACGCGACCTTTGAATATTCTTTTTCTTATGGAAGACCTCTGCTTCGGCGGCACGCAACGCCAAACGCTGGAACTGGCCCGCCGTCTGGACCGCAAGCGATTCTCCCCGGCCATGCTCACGCTTACCGGCGTCACTGATCTGGATGAGGCGGCCCGCGAGGCGGGCATTCGCCTGACGCATATGGGCGCCTCACGCCGGGTTGCCCCCTTGTTTTTTCTGCGTCTGGCCGCCGCCCTGCGACGGGCGGCCCCGGACATTCTGATGCCCTGCACGGCCCTGCCCAACATCTGGGGCCGTATCTGGGGCCGCGCGCTGCATGTGCCGGTAATAGTGGGCACCTGTCGCGGCGGCGGCGGGCCCAAACGCCAGCATGAGCGCTGGCTCTGGCGTTTGACCCGGCACATGGTTTGCAATTCCGGGGCCCTGTTCCAGACGCTTCAGGGCCTGGGCGTGCCGGAAGCGCATCTGAGCTATATTCCCAACGGGGTGAATGTGGATTTTTTCCGCCCTGGCGCAATGCCCCCGTCCGCGCGTGAGCCGGTAATTCTGTGTGTGGCGCGTCTGGCGCGCGACAAGGATCATCTGACCCTGCTGCGGGCTTTTGATCTGATTCTGCAAAGTCGCCCGGAGGCGCGCTTGCGTATTGTGGGCGACGGCCCGGAGGAGGCGGCTCTGAAACAGTGGGCGCAAGGCCGCGCGGCGGGCGCGCGGGTGGATTTTTTCCCCGGCGGCATGGACATGCGGGCGCATTACGCTGCGGCCCGGATGTTCGCGCTGGCTTCCGTGCGCGAGGGCCAGCCCAACGTCATTCTGGAGGCCATGAGCTGCGGGCTGCCGGTTTGCGCCACGGCGGCGGGCGGCATTCCCCACCTGGTGGAGGAAGCTGCCAACGGTTTTCTGTCCCCTGTCGGAGACGCCGAAGCCCTGGCCCGCAACTGCCTGCGCGTCTTGGACGACCCCCAGACCGGGGATGCCCTGGGACGGGCCGGGCGCAGCCGGGTGGAGCGCGATTTTTCCTTCACGGCTATGGTGGACGCGCATCAAGCCCTGTTTGAGCGGCTCTGGCGGCAACAGGCGTCAGCCGGGCGGAGCGGGGAGCGGGCGGCATGAGCGCGCTGTCCGTTTTTCGTCGCGCGCGGCGGCTCGTCTGTCTGGCGGCGCTGTCGTCCGGGTTCATTTGGCGCGCCCCGGCGCTGGCCGCCCTCCCGCCCGCAGCAGAAGAGGCCGCCTCGCCTCCTGCGGCCCCCGTGGAAGTGCGGGAGCTTTGGACAGGCTCTCTGTACACGTCCTCCTTCCGGGTGGGCATGTGCGTTTCCGCCCAGGGCGCGGCGCGGGGCGTCCTGCATCTGCGTCTTGCCAACGGTCAGGTGGACGTTTACCACTTTAACGGCAGCGTAAAAGACAATGCCGTGGCGGCCTCTCATTCTTCCGGGCATACTTTCAGGGGACGCCTGAGCGCGCCGGACAGGGTGGAAGGCACAATCAACCTCAAGAACGGCATGAAGATCAAGCTTGAGGGCAAGCGCATCCAGGATGTGCCGCTTGCGCCTGAAGATTGCGCTCCACTGCCGGAATAGCGCTCAGGAGTATTCAATGCTGGCGTTCTGGTTTTGCGTGGGTCTGGCGCAATGCGGTCTGCTGTATCTTTTGGCGCGTTGCGGGCGGGCTCTGATCCGCAAGGCTGAGGAAGAGCGGACAGCCGCTCGTTTCACGCCTCAGGGCGGCTGGCCCAGGGCCGCCATGATTGTTCCGGTGGCGGGCGCGCATCCGCGCATGGCCGATGCCCTGAAAAGCTTGCTGAACCAGGATTATCCGTCTCTGACCCCGGTGCTGGTGACGGCCGCGGCGGAAGAACCGGCGGCGGAACTGGTTCGCCGTCTGCGCGAAGATTTTCCCGCTGTGCGGCATGTGGTGGCCGGCCCGGCAGAGGGCTGCGGCCAGAAAAATCATAACAGCCTGCAAGGTGTGGCTGCCGTGGGCGACACGGCCGACATCTATATTTTCTGCGACAGCACCCATCTGGCCCGGCCGGATTTTGCGCGCTGTCTTGCGGGGGCGGTGGCCAGGGGCGAAGCGGCCTTCAGCACCGGCTATCATACTGTTGAGCCGCGTGACCAGCGTCCGGTCACCTTGGGCTATGCGTTCAGCGTGCTGCTGATGCGCTTTTTTCAGGGGCTTTCGGCCTTCACCCAGCCCTGGGGCGGGGCAATGGCCATGAGCCGGGACGCTTTTGGGCGTTACGGCGTGGCTGAACTCTGGGCGCACAATGTGGTGGACGACTGCTCTCTGGGCGCTTTGCTGCAAGCCCGGGGCGCGCATGTGCGCTTGTGCCCCGCCGCGCTGCTGGGCACTGAAGCCGAAAATCACAGTCTGCCGGTCTGGCGGGCCTGGATGGAACGACAGGTGCTTTTTCTCAAGTTCTGCATGCCCGGCCAATGGCTGCTGCTTGGCGTGCTGGCCGTGCTGATGGCCCTGCCGCCCCTCTGCGCCGCTTTTGCGTTGCTTGGCGGCCTGCTGGGCCTGGGCGGCGGGGCGGCCTCGTCGCTGGCGCTGCTGTGGCTGACGATGCTGCTCGGCGTATTGGGACCCTGGCGGGATTTTCTGCCCCGGCCTGTGCCGCTGTGGCGTTGGCTGTGGGCTTTTGGCTGCGCGGCGGGCATGTTTGTGCTGGTGTACCTGCGCAGCGTTCCCGCCAGGGTGATTGTCTGGCGGGACAGGGTTTACACTGTGGGGCGGGGCGGAACCGTGCTCAACATACGGCGGGGCTGAGGCCATCACAGTGGAGAGGCTCCTTTTGACACTTATCCCGGCCCGGAGTAAAAATATGCCGGATAAACTGATGCCCGCCGGCGGCGGAACGAGATCCCCGCGCGGGGCGGCTTTTTACGTCTTTTGCTTATGGTAGTCGCAGTATGATCGCCATGTCCGACCTTTTTCGCGTCAGCCTTCGGCAGGTTGTGCGCCAGCGCGGTTTCGGGGTGATATTGTCCATCGCCCTGGGCATTACCGCTTTTATCGCGCTTTCCGTGCTGGGCCGCGAAATACGGTATAAAGTGGGCCAGGATATGGTGCTCATGGGCGGGGTCAACGTCATCCAGGTCTACATGGACGACCAGCAGTATCCCGGCCAGCCCCAGCGCGAATTCTACCCTGAAACCGTGGACGCTTTGCGCGCTCTGCCGGGCGTGGGCCTGGTCAGCCGCAATCTGCGAGGCGGCAAGGTGTTTACGCTGCGCGGCGAAGGCGAACGCTCCATGCATGTGGACTTTATCGGTGTGGATCAGCACTTCGCCGAGGTCTACTCCCTGACCCTGGTAGCCGGGCGTCTTTTCAGCGCGGACGACACGGAGCGCCACCGCCGCGTCTGCATGCTGGGGAGTGAGGCGGCGTACAATCTGTATGGCGACCCGGACAGCGCCCTGGGCAAGCTGCTGTTTCTGGAAAAAGACGTCTTTGAAGTGGTGGGCGTGGTCAGCGGCGTGATGCTGGGCAGTTGGAGGCAAGGGGGCTTTTTGCCCTACACCACCATGATGGATCGCAACTGGGCCGGCGGCAAGGTGACGCGCCTGTTTATCCGGGCCATCGGCTGGGAAGACGTGCCGCCCCTGGTTCGGATGATTCCGGAAGTGGCGCGTGAGCATCAGGCCGCGCCTTATCTGGTGGTACGCACTCAGGATGAGCAGCTTGAACGCATCAAAACCACCTTCATGTGGGTGGAAGCTCTGCTCTGGCTGGGCATTGCCGCGTCCCTGATGCTGGGCGGTTTCGGCATCTGGTACGGCACCTTCGCCGCGGTGCGCGCCCGCACCCGCGAAGTGGGCCTCAAAAAGGCCATGGGCGGTTCCGATGCGGATATTCTGGCCCAGTTTCTGGCGGAAGCCCTGTGCAAATCCGTGGCCGGCGGCATATTGGGCATTATTGTGGGCGTGTTCCTGGTGGAGGTGGGCGCGTGGTCATTGGGCACGGGCATATCCTACCCCCTGTTGGTCGCCAGCAGCCTGGGCAGCATTGTTTTTTCTGCCCTTATCGGTGTGGCCGGCGGTTTGTATCCGGCCCTTCAGGCCAGCCGCATGGACGTGGTCTCCGCCCTGCGCTTTGAATAAAAGGTGAAGCATGGCTCCGGTTATCGTCGCCAAGGATTTATATAAATGTTACGCCGGATTCGCGCCGGTGCTGCGCGGCGTGAACATTGAGGTGCAAGCCGGCGAGCTTGTGGCCATCATGGGCCCCTCAGGGTGCGGCAAGTCTACCATGCTGCACATTCTGGGCATGCTGCACGCGCCTGACGCCGGCTCTCTGAATATTCTCGGCACGGATGTCCTTGTGTTCAATCGCGAGCAGACGGCGGCCTTTCGTCGCGGCAACATGGGCTTTGTCATGCAGTCCAGCAACCTTTTCGAGCACTCCACGGTGTTTGAAAATGTTGAATTTCCTCTGATTTATGAAGGCATACCGCCGCAGGAACGCTGGGAGAGGGTGATCCGCGCTCTGGAACTGGTGCGCCTTTCCGCCAGAGTGCATTATCGCAGCAACCGCCTGTCGGGCGGCGAACAGCAGCGCGTGGCCATTGCCAGGGCTATGGTCAACAACCCGCGCATTCTACTGGCCGACGAGCCCACCGGCGCGCTGGACGCCCGCACCAGCCGGCTGATCATGGAAAACTTCTGCACGCTCTGCCATACCGGCGGCGTGTCCATGGTCATGGTCACGCATGACCCTAAGATGGCGGAATACTGTGACAGCATATACACTCTGGAGGACGGCATCCTGCACTGTCGCCGCCGTGAGCCGCCGCCGCTTTCGGAGCATGAGACGCAAACGCTCCTGCAGCCCGCGCCGCCCGTGGTGCGCGGCGCGCTGGTGGCCGAGCGTTTTCCCGAGGCGTCGGGCCAGAACCTGATGGAAGAGGCCCACCGTCTGCACGCAGCGGGCCTGCTGTCGCGCATTTACGCCATCCGGGGCAGCGGTCTGCTGGGCAATCCGGAAGGCTATGCTCTGCCCCTGGCCGTGCGCCGCATCGGCTTGTGGCATTTTTTCTCCGCCTGCGCGGCCCTGTTCCGCCAGTTGCGCGGTTCGTCCCATTCCATGTGGGAACTCTGGCGCGATTTGCCCGTACGGTCCCGTTGGGGCCGGGACTTGCCGGGCCATCTTTGGGCTTTTGGCTGCGGAGCCTTGCTGGCCCGTTGGAGCCTGGAGGAGAAAATCGAATTTCTGT
Source organism: Desulfovibrio sp. SGI.169 (assembly GCF_050313595.1). Taxonomy (NCBI): domain Bacteria; kingdom Pseudomonadati; phylum Thermodesulfobacteriota; class Desulfovibrionia; order Desulfovibrionales; family Desulfovibrionaceae; genus Desulfovibrio; species Desulfovibrio sp. SGI.169. The sequence goes on from NZ_JBNPLS010000026.1 coordinate 5,420, forward strand.
ACGCCGCCGGCGCCCACTGCGAGGCCACGGCCAGTTGGGTGGCCGCGCGTCTGCTGGGGCTGCCTTTTGCCTTTTCCGTGCGCGCGCAGGATTTGGCGCGTCCGGGCAAAGACTGGGCCGTCAAGGCGGCGCAGGCGCTCTTTGTGCGCTGCGATACGAGAGCCACGCTCCAGGCTGTGCGCGAGTTGCTGCCGGAATTGCCGGAAGACAGGCTGATTCTCCTGCGTGACCCCCTGACCCTGACCCCGCCCGATGACGATACGGACATGCCCCTGCCGCCCGGCGTCCAGCAGGGGGAGCAGCCTTTGCAGATTTTGGCCGTGGGCGCCATCCGCGCGCGCAAGGGCTATGATCTTCTGCTGCGGGCCTGTGCGCAACTGCGCGCGGGGGGGCTGGACTTCAGACTGAAGATTGTGGGCCAGGGGCCGGAGCGTCTGCGCCTGCGCTGGCTTGCCTGGCGTCTCGGCCTGCGCGGAATGGTGGATTTTGCCGGTCAGATTCCACACGAGAATATGGCTGATGTTTACAGAAAAGCCGACATTTTTGTGTCGCCGGGCCGCAAAACCGGGCAGGGCGATGCGGACGGCCTGCCCTCGGCTCTGGCTGAAGCCATGGCCTTCGGCCTGGCGGTGGTGGTCAGTGACCTGCCGGGCCTGACGGAAGCCGTGGAAGACGAAAAAAGCGGTCTGGTGACGCCTCAGAATGATGCGACCGCCCTGGCCCATGCTCTGAAGAGTCTCGCCGCGCAGCCTGAGGAACGCCGTCGCTTGGGCGATGCGGCCCGAACGCGCATCCACGCTCTGCTGGACGCGCAGGAAAATGAGAGCCGTTTCGGCAGGCTTTTCAGCCGGGCCATCCGCACGGCCTGAGCCGGCGTTGTACGCATTTCAGCGAACACGAAAAGGGAATATTCATGGACTTTACGGGCGCGCGCGTGCTGGTGGTGGGCGATGTGATGCTTGATCGCTACATTGCCGGCCAGGTCAGGCGCATTTCTCCTGAAGCGCCGGTGCCCGTGGCGTGCGTGCGCAAGCGTTGGACCGCGCCGGGCGGCGCGGCCAATGTGGCCCGCAATCTGGCCCGTCTGGGCCTTCAGGCCGTTCTTGTTGGCCTGGCCGGCCGGGATGAGGCCGGTGAAGGCCTGCGACGGGAGTTGGCCGCGGAAGGCATTGACGACTGCCTGGCGTATGCCGCCGCCAGGAGCACCACGAGCAAAACCAGAATTATTGCCCAGGGGCAGCAGTTGCTTCGCCTTGATGAAGAGTTTGTCGCGCCGCCGCGTCCGGAGGAGCACGCGGATTTGCGCGCAAAAATTCTCGAGCTTCTTCCCGCCTGCGGCGCGGTGGTGCTGTCTGATTACGGCAAGGGCGTTCTGCTGGACGACGGCGCAAGCGGCAGCCTGTGCGCGTCGGCCATGGCGGCGGCCCGCCAACGCGGCATCCCCGTGCTGGTGGACCCCAAGGGCGGGCAATGGCGGCGCTACGCCGGGGCGCAGTGCGTGACGCCCAACAGCGCCGAGTTCGCGCTGGCCTGCGGCCTGGAGGCCGGAGATGCGCCGGATCAGCAAGAGCGCGAGACGCTGGCCGCCCGCCTGCGCGAACAGTATGATCTGGAGCGCATTCTGCTTACGCGCGGGCCCAAGGGCATGGCCCTGTTCGCCGAGGGCGAACCGCCGTGCTATATCCGGGCAGCCGTGCGCGAAGTGGCCGATGTTTCCGGCGCGGGCGATACGGTCATTGCCGTCCTGGCGGCCTGTGTTGCCAAGGGGCTGGACTGGAAGGAAAGCGCCCGTGTGGCCAATCTTGCGGCCGGCGTGGCCGTGGGCAAGATGGGCACCGCGCCCGTGTCTCTGGCTGAGCTGAACCAGGCGTTGCGCGAAAATGCCGACAATCCCAAACTTTACGGCGGTTCCGCCCTGCTGGAAAAGCTGGAGGAGTGGCGACGCAGAAACGAAAGCATTGTTTTCACCAACGGCTGTTTTGATCTGCTCCATCCTGGCCATATTTCCCTGATTCGCCAATGCGCGGCCTTGGGCGACCGCCTGGTGGTGGGCCTGAACAGCGACGCTTCGGTGCGCCGTCTCAAGGGGGCCGACCGGCCCATACAAAATGAGCAAAGCCGCGCGCTGCTGCTGGCCGCCTTGCGGGGAGTGGACGCGGTGGTTCTTTTTGACGAGGATACGCCTCTGGAGCTGATCCGCCGGGTGCGTCCCGATGTGCTGGTTAAGGGCGGCGACTATACTGTTGAAACCGTGGTGGGCGCTGATCTGGTGCGTGCGTATGGCGGGCGTGTGCACCTGGCCCGGCTGGTGGAGGGGTGCAGCACCACCAGTCTGGTGCGCCGGATGGGCGCGGAAAAAGCCTGAAGCCGGCTTTGGCGTTTGGCGGGCTTCGCTCGCCGGGAGGGGCCATGCAACGCATTTTTGCCGCCGATATCGGCGGAACCAACTGCCGTTTCGCCTCCTTCAGCCTGGCTGAAGGCCGTATCAGCCTTGAGCGGGCGGCCTGGATCAAGTCCGCCGGTTTGCGGGATACGGATATGGTGCTGGCAGCCTTGGAGCGTGAGCTGGAAAAGCCCCTGCGCGCGGCGGACGCTCTTGTGCTGGCCCTGGCCGGACCGGTCAGGGACGACCTGCGCGGCAAGCTGACCAATGGCGTCCTGAAGGTGGATTTCACTAATCTGAAGCGCCGTTACGGCGTCGCCCGCTACCGGGTCATCAATGATTTTATCGCCGAGGCCTATGGCTGTCTGACAGAAATGGGGGAACAGGCGCGTTGCGTGGTCAGCCCCGTCAACGAGGCGGAAATGCCGGCCACGGCCAGCCGGGCCGTGCTGGGCGCGGGCACCGGCCTGGGCACGGCCTCCCTGATTCACGACGGGCGCGGCGGTTGGCTGCCGGTGCCCGCTGAAGGCGGGCATGTTTCCTTTCCCTTTGTGGGCGATGAGGAAAATGACTTTCACCGCTTTGTTTGCGCGGAACTGGGCTATCCTTTTGCGCGCGGCGACGACATTCTCACCGGTAAGGGGCTGTCGCTTCTGCATCGTTACCTCAGCGGCGAAAATCTGGAAGCTCGCGAAGTGGGCGAACGCGCCCTTAGCCAGGACACTCCGACCCTGCGCTGGTATTCGCGTTTTTACGCCAGGGCTTGCCGCAACTGGATTTTGACCACCTTATGTCGCCGCGGCCTGTGGATCGCCGGCGGCATCGCCAGCCGCAACCCCCTCAGCGTCACAAGCGACTACTTTCTGGAAGAGCTGTACACAACGCCACATTTCGCCGCCCTGATCCGTTCCGTGCCGGTTTATCTTATTGAAAATAAAAACAGCGGCTTGTGGGGTGCGGCTCAGGCCGGTCTGGAATTGCTGCGTCGCGAGGCGCATTGAGCGCGCCGTCAGGCGGGGCTGGGCGGCCCGCCGGCAAAACTGGCATACTCCAGGCGAATGATTGATTTCACAATATCTCTCTTTGCCAGATTTCATGTGGACGGGCAAAGAGAAGATATTTTATCATTCTTTGAGCAATAATCTCAAAATTTTTCTCTCATAGAGATGTAGTTTGATAAAATAGGTTTTATGGATACTGTTTGAATATTTATCAATTTTATGCAATATTTTCTTTGAATTTTGTGGCTCCGTGGCGCGGAATTGTGATGTGGCATGGCAGGCGTATAGAAAAGAAAAATGCCGGGAAAGCGTTTCGCTGCCCGGCATCTGCGTCTGGCTGATGAAGACTTGCACAGTTCTCCAACGGTTGCCGGGCGAGATGCAAACGCTGTGTACCCGTATGCAATGCGCCCATGCGGGCGCGTTGCTGAACTTTAACTTTGCAAAAATCTGCGCTGTGTTAGGTGCGGCCGACGGCATTGTGAAGGACCTTTGCGCGAGATGAATCCAGGGCTTGACAGCTTTCTTCGGTAAAAGTAATCTTTATTGAATTATGGAGGCTGTCATGGCGCAAGTTCAGACAAGAATGACACGGCAACGTGCCGTGATTTTAGAAGAATTACGCAAAACCAAGAGCCACCCCACGGCGGATGAGCTTTACAGCATTGTGCGGGAGAGACTGCCGCGCATCAGTCTGGGCACTGTGTATCGCAATCTTGACTTCCTGGCCGATAGCGGCGAAATACGTCGGCTGGAGGCGGCCGGCTCCACCAAGCGCTTTGACGGGGATATGTCCTGGCATCAGCATGTGCGCTGCCTGCACTGCGGTCGCATTGGCGACGTGATGCGGCCTTTGGCCGCGCCCCCTGTGGATGACATTGCAGTGGAGGGCTTTTCTTCCATTGTGGGATCGCGCATCGAATTTGACGGCATCTGCGATGAATGCGCGGGCCGTCTGCATGATGTGCAGTAGCAGTTTAGGGAATGGCCGCGCTTTTTCCTCCGGGGAAATTTTTCCCCGAGGGCTTGGCGTTGGCTTGTATTTTGTGTAAACAGATTCAACTTATGATTTGATGCATTCAAACCGCCAAGGAGTCATGACATGGCAGTCAATAAAAAGAATCGCAAGGAAAAAGTCATAGAAGTGCTCAACAAGGCCCGCAGCATGGAGCTGTTTGCTGTCCACCAGTATATGAACCAGCATTACAGCCTGGACGACAAGGATTACGGCGAGCTTGCCGCCAATATGAAGCTGATCGCCATTGACGAAATGCGCCATGCCGAAAGTTTCGCCGAGCGCATCAAGCAACTGGGCGGCGAGCCCACAACCCAGAAAGACGGCAATGTGAAAACCGGCGAAGCCGTTCTGGCCATTTATGAGAACGACGCTGGCCGCGAAGATGCCACCATTGAAGCCTACAATCAGTTTATCAAGGTCTGTGAGGACGCGGGCGACAAAATCACCGCCCGCCTGTTTGAGCGGATTATTGACGAAGAGCAGGCGCACCTGGACTACTATGAAAACACCGCCGGGCACATCAAGACCCTGGGCGACACCTATCTGGCCAAGATTGCCGGCACGCCTTCCGACACGGGCCCGTCCAAGGGCTTCGTCACCGGTGCCAGCGCCTGAAACTGAGATCCATATGGCTGATTCAAAGAATATTTGGCGCTGCCAGATGGTCAATTGCGGTTATATGTATGATTCCGACCGGGGCGACAAGCGTCATAAGATTCCCGCCGGAACAAGATTTGAGGATCTTCCCGATGACTGGCGCTGCCCGGTTTGCGGAGCCGGCAAAAAAAGCTTCCGTCGATTGAGCGACGAGGCGTAGTTTTTCCCGCCGTTATGGTTCAAGGCTTCCGGCCCCTGGGGCCGGAAGCCTTTTCGCATGCGGGTTCCCTTGTTCTCTGAAGAAGGCGCAGGTTTTTCGCGGGTGGCGCTATGGGCGACCGGAGGGCTGACAAGCGGCTCGCGCAACGCCCGGAACTCCGCGCCGCGGCATTGGATAGCCCAAGGGGAAGCGCCATCTCGTCCCTGGTCTTGCGTTCCTTACGCAGGCTATAAAAATTTGGGAGGCCTCCTCCCTTCAGGTCGCACCGACATTGTTCTGGCCGTGAGCTGGCGTCAGCGAGCGCCCGGCGCCTCATTCAGCATAACGACGCTTCCATTTTTCGTCAGCGCGTATGCACAGGCCATACCCGGCGCGACAGATTTCGGCCCAAGCTGCGCGCCATTTCTTCTCGACCTCTGGCCGCAAGTCTGGCAGTCTTGCGCCTGTCCATTCTTTCTCTTTCCGGCGCGCTGTTGCTCGCCTCTTCCAGTTTTGCCGGATTGAAGGAGGGTGAACAACCTGTTGAAACATTACCCCTGGAGCAGTCGGCGGAGTGTTCAATTTCAGGAGATTTCATGATGCAGTGCGCTGATTTCAATTCATTAACTGACATGATAAAGACACAGATTCTTCGTCTCTTGCCGGCGCAGGGCAGACTGGAAACATCTGTGGCAGGTTTGACCCTTACCAGATATGATGATGCAACTTCACCGGAGAGGTGCCTGTGTTCCCCCATGCTCGCTTTTGTGGCGCAGGGCTTTAAACGTTCTTTTTACGGCGACAGGGAAACAAATTATGGGAAAGGGCAATGCGTAGTGCTGGGCATTGATGTGCCCGGCATTTTTCAGATTGACGGCGCTACCAGGGAGGTGCCGTTTTTGTCTTTGTCAGTTAGGCTTGATAACCAGATCATTTCCCACCTTTTTGCTGAAATGCCCACTCTGTCCGAAGCAAATCCCGCGTCGTCCTCTCCCATAGGAGTCATGGACGCGAATCCTGAACTGCTGGACGCGTTCAGAAGACTGCTGAATTTGCTGGAATCGCCTGAGCGCATCCCGTTTTTTGCGCCCATGATCATGCGCGAAATTCATTTTTTTATCCTGTCAGGCAGTCTTGGGGCGCAACTGCGGCTTTTCAGCACATCTGGAACGCGGGCATACCAGATACGCCGGGCGATTTCATGGCTTCGCGCCAATTATAAGGCATCCCTCCGCATTGAGAATCTGGCTGACATGGCCCACATGGCTCCCTCCACGTTCAACCGTTGCTTCAGGCGGGTTACTGGCCTGAGCCCCCTTCAGTTCCAGAAACGCCTGAGGCTTCATGAAGCGGAACGTCTGATGCTTGTGGAAAACCATGACGCTATGTCAGCGGCACTGGCTGTGGGTTATGAAAGCGGCTCACAGTTCACAAGAGAGTACAAACGGCTTTTTGGCGCGCCTCCGCGTCAGGATATGGAGCGCAGGCGAGCCGGCTAGCTCGCCTCTGAGCGAAAATTTTTGAGCGCCCTGCTTTGCGAAGCGTTTTTCGCATGGGGAACCTCCCGCTAGGGAGCTTTTTCACCTTGTCCACCTTGAGGGCATATCACACAGCCGGGGATTCCTTGCCGGGGATTCCTTTTCTGTCCGTTTATTGCGAGACAAGGATCAGGCGTTGGTCGCGGGCCAGAAGGAGGAATTTTTGCGGCCTTCCTTGTCCAGAGCCCAGCCCAGCAACCAGCCCGCCAGAGAAAAAGCGAAGCCGACAAAAAAGGGCGGGATCAGCGCGGCCTGTTCCCAGAGCAAGGGCGCGACGGCGAAACTTTTGTGCGCCAGCAGGTACCAGAGCATGCAGCTTGCAAAGCCGGCGCAGCAGCTTATCCACGCGGCTAGGGAACTGCGCTGGCCGAAACGCACAAGGGCCACATAGGCCACCAGCACAGTTGCCCCCACTATACTCCAGCTTGTGGTGCAGAGCAGGGCGATAAGCTGCCCCTTGATCTGGGCGCAGCCGCCGGAAAGCAGCACGCAGAAGGCGATACCCAGCAGCCACATGGGGCGTGAAGCCTTGCGCCCCGGCAAATCTTCGGCAATGGCGGAGACGGCGATATGAAAAATGGCCGTGGCTGTGGACAGGGAGGCTGACACAATGGCCAGAACAAAGATTTGCAGACCCACATTGGGCAGCAGCATTTTGACCAGCGTGGGCATTACGTCGTCCGGCGAGGCCACTTCCGGCAGAATCAGGCGCGAAAGCGAGGCCACAAAGTAAGCGCCGCCCACAAGCAGCGTGAGCACCAGCATGGCCAGGGGGGTGATGCGGTTGACCTGCCTGGCCGAATTGAGGGCAAAATGGCGCTGGATCATTTGCGGCTGGGCCCATACCGCAATGGAAGTCACCACGACCAGGGAAATGATGAACCAGCCCTGCTCGCCGCTGGAAAGCGCGAGAAAGCCTTCGTTGGCCCTGGCCGTGGGAGCCAGCGCGGCCAGATCGGCAATGCCCTGGAGAGGGCCGCCCACTCTGCCGAACACGGCCCAGACCAGCATGCATATGCCCGCCAGCATGACGAAACCCTGCATGGCCTCGGTGTAGAGCACGCCGCGCAGGCCACCCACAAAAACGGCAAAGCCCACCAACAGAGCCACCAGCCAGATCAGCAACCAGACCGGCAGGGGCAGAATTTGCGCCAGCAGCAAAGCCGCGCCCTTGACCACCGCTGAAGCGTAAACCCCCAGGAATGTTGAGAAGAGGAGCGCCAGGGCCTTGCCCAGAAAGGGGCTCTTATGCCCTTTGGCCAGCAACTGGGTAGGGGTGCGCGCCTGAAGATTGCGCTGGCAGAGTCGGGTGGGCCAGGCCAGAAAACGGTAAACAATCCAGGTGCCCAGCCAGACGTTGCCAGCCGCCACCAGAAGCATTTGCAGACCGTAGACATACGCCAGACCGCCAAAGCCCACCAGGGCCACAGCCGAAATATAGGTTGCCACATAGGCGAAAGCCTGGATGCTGAAACCCACGCGACCCGTGCTCAGAACGTCATGTCCCCGCCCCTTGCGGGCCAGCCAGACAAAAACGGCAATGTAAGCTATCCAGATCAGAGCGTCGAGCAGCATGGTCAGCTCCGGCGACGGGCCTGACGGCTCAGGGCGACCAGAGACAGCAGCAAGGCCCCGCCCAGGGACAATATGGCTATGCGCACTGCCGTGTCGGCCAGCAAAAGAGTGGAGAGAATATCCATGGGGCCTCCTTCGGACATAACGCCGGACATAAAAAAACCGCCAATCCCTGTGATCGGCGGTATGAACCATTATTGCATGCCCTCTAAAAACGGCGACGCAACCGAACCGGGATCAGCGGCTGACTCTGGCGGCGTAATATCGAAAAAAAAGAAGTGTCAGGCGTGCGCTCATGAACCATCCATAACCGCCGGAGGGCGGGCTGTCAATCCATACGGACGGGGAAAGACAGAAAGGATCAGGCTTTGATGGCGCGGGCCACAAAGTCCAGCACATCACTGTACAGCGTGGGCAAGGCATAGGGGGTCAGCACCTGGGTGCGGTTGGCCCCGACCATCAGTGAAATGATTATCTGCGCCGTGGCCTTGCTGTCCACCTTGACCAGACTGCCGTCACTGACGCCACGCGCGATGAGCGTTTCCAGCAACTGGTGAACCTGCGAGAACATGGAATCCATCAGGTCGCGATCCGTCTTGGTTTTCATGTCGCTGTACGGAGAGCAGCGCACCAGCACCAGCCAGTTGGAATCTTTATCAATGGAAAAATCAAGATATGCTTTGCAGTAGCGCATCACCGCGTCAAAGCCCGTGGTCGCGCCCGCCGTGGCTTCGCGCAGCTTGATCAGAAAATGTTCCAGCACATCCAGGCCAGAGGCAAGAAAGAGTTTTTCCTTGTTGCCGTAGTGGTGGGTCAGAAGACCCAGGGCTACGCCGGCGCGGTCGGAAATTTTTTTGAATGTGGTTTCCACATAGCCGCATTCGCCAAAAAGCTCTTTGGCCGCCTGGAGCAAGGCTTCTTTTTTGCTTTTATTCATAATTTTTTGCTGCGCCGGAACAGGGCCGGGCTTGAAGTATGGAAAGGCGAAACCTCTTTACCGTCGCGAAGGGGCAAAGTCAATAAAGGAAGCTCTGTCAGCCCTTACGGGGCCGCCGGAAGGCGTTTTGGGCATAATCGCCCAGGCGTTCCAGGCGTCTGTCCACCAGATCATACAGACTGCCGGGGGTGAAGCCGCCATTTTTATGTCGTCGCCCGGCGGGCAGGCCGGTAAGCAGGCTCAGGGCCTCTTCGATGCGGCGTACGGGGTAGATGGCGAACTGTTTTTTTTCCACTGCCGCCAGCACGTCAGGCGAAAGCATGAGATGATCCACATTGTCGCGGGGAATGATGACGCCCTGCGAGCCAGTGAGTCCGTGACGGGCGCAGACCTTGTAAAAACCCTCAATCTTGCGCGTCACGCCGCCCACAGCCATGATTTGGCCGGAGTGGCTCACCGCGCCGGTGAAGGCCAGATCCAGACGTACCGGCGCGTCTGCCAGGGCCGAAAGCAGGGCCGCCAGTTCCGCGCCCGACGCCGAATCGCCTTCAATGCCCGCGTAGCTCTGCTCAAAATAGAGCGAACCGGAGAGCACCAGAGGCTTTTTACGGGCAAAAAGATCCGTGAGATAGCTTTTCAGAATCATCATGGCCTTGGTGTGGATGGGACCGCCCAGTTCGGCCTCGCGCTCCAGGTCGATGATGCCCTCATGCCCCACGCCCACAGTGCAGGAGATGCGATGCGGCAGGCCAAACTCGAAATCTCCGTGCCAGGTGACCGAAAGGCCGTTGACCTGGCCCACGGCGGAACCGGAGGTGCGCACCTTGATCATTTCCCGGTCATATTCCTCCATGAATATTTCTTCCACCAGATTGGCGCGGTAGGTGCGCGCGGCATAGGCTTCTTCCAGAATGGCGGCGCTGACCAGGGACAGCTGGCGCATCTCGGCCAGGGCCGCGGCTTCGATCATCAGTTCACGCAGCAACGGAAACTTGAGAGAAAGGCGGCGCTGATCCTCACAGAGGTGTGAACCAAGGTCCACAAGCCAGGCCAGGGCCGTGCGATCAAAGGGCGGCAGCTTGTTTTCATCAATGATTCTGGCAATGTGACTCAGATAAATGCGAATGTTCTCTGCGGTGCGCTCCGTCACATCGGCCATATGAGCCTTGATGCGGAAAAGCTTGGCAAAGCGGTCGTCGTTGACCAGCAGGGTTTCGTACGGTTCTTCGCCGCCGATCAGCACCACCTTGAGGCTCAGAGCCAGCGGTTCGGGCGTGATGCCCTTGGTGCGGATGGCCATGTCAGGCGTGTCGCCCGCGTCTTCAATGCGCGCCTGATTGGAGCGCAGCGCGCGCAGCAGACCTTCCCAGGCATTGGGGTGCTGGAGCAGATCATCAATGTGCAGCACCAGAAAACCGCCGTTGGCCTTGTGCAGGCTGCCGGCCTTGATCAGGGTGAAGTCCGTGACCAGCGCGCCCATTTCGGATTCGCGCTCCACGCAGCCCAGCAGGTTGACCGCCGTGGGGTGGTCTTCCACCACAATGGGCGCGCCGCTCAGTCCACTGTTGTCCACCAGCAGATTGACCTCGTAGCGGTAAAAAATGTTCTCCGTGGGCTGAGGCGTGTGCCCGTCGCCGCCGGACGCGCCTTGCATGCCGCCGTCGCGCGGCAGGAATGACTCTGTGTTTTTAAGAATGTCCTCGCGCAGCGCCGTGAAATATTCCGGCAGGCCCGGCGCGGGGCAGGCCTTCAGAATGCGTTGCTGCGCCGGCGTAAGCAGGACGTCCAGCACCTGACCCATGGCCTGGCGCTCCAGATCGCGCTCATCGTCGTGAAAAGATTCCTCCGCCTTGTTCAACTGGCGCATGAAGCCCGCCATAGCCTGCACCAGGCTGTCGCCCCGCCGCTTGAGGTTGAGGCGCACCGTATTGTCCAGGCGCTCAAATTCCTCTTCACTCAGGCGCTTGCCTTCCACCAGCGGGTACAGAGTCAGGCCGCCGTTTTCATCCATGTCCAGATTGAATCCCTTGTCCACGGCCACGGAATTCATCTTGTGCAAGAGGCCCATGCGAATGCTCTGAAACTGATCCACAAGCTTGGCACGCTGCTTGACATAGGCGCTGGCCTCAAAACGCCGGGCCAGCTCTTTGCCGATGTTTTCCAGCGTTTCCTTCAGGGACTGCTTGAACTTTTTGCCCTGCCCGGCGGGCAGGGCAAGCAGGCTCGGGCGATCCGGGTCGGCGAAGTTCTGCACATAGACCAGATCCGGCGGCGTGGCCGCCTTGCGCGCATGGGGCCGCAAATAGGACAGAAGCATATAGCTGCGTCCGAGATCCGCCTCGCCGGAAAGATAGACGTTGTAGCCGCTCGCGCGGATGTGCAGGGCCAGATTCAGAGCCTGCATGGCCCGGGGCTGGAAGGGGTTTCTGCGGCCGTTGCCGCTGCGCGGCAGGGGAATCGCCCGGCTGTCTTCCCAGGGGATGCGGTCAGGGTCAAAGGTGGCGTGCAGCCGGGATGTGGGCAGGGGTGCGATGCTTGGCATGATTGCTTGATTCTTGTTTTCTTACTGTTGCTGGTAAAGTTTTGCCAGAATGGAGCGTGCGCCCCTGTCAAGCAGCTCGCGGGCCAGGCTCAGGCCCAGGGCGCGGGCGTCCACCGCGTTGCCGGTCTTTACGGCGCGTAAAATCAGGCTGCCGTCAACTTCGGCCACAAGACCTTCCAGGCTGACGGTTTCGTCATCCACAAGGCGGGCATGCCCGGCAATGGGAACCTGGCAGCCCCCTTCCAGCCCGGCCAGAAAACCACGCTCGGCGTCCACACAGACGCGGGTGGCGCGGTCTTCCAGACTGGCCAGATGGACGAGCAGATCATAATTGTCCTCGCGGCACTCAATGCCCAGCGCGCCCTGGCCAACAGCGGGCAGAAAAAACTCCGGGGCCAGAGGCGTCATGTACGGGGCGCTGAGTCCCAATCGCTTGAGCCCGGCGGAGGCCAGAATGATGGCGTCGTAGTCGCCATCCTGCAATTTGCGCAGACGCGTATCCACATTGCCGCGCAGGCTGGAAATGCGAAGGTCCGGCCGCAGGGCCAGCAACTGGGCCTGACGCCGCAGGCTGCTGGTACCCACATGCGCGCCCCGGGGCAGGGCGTCCACAGCGGCGTGGGTGAAAGAAAGGAAGCAGTCCGTGCATGTTTCGCGCGGCGGCACGCAACCCAGAATCAGCCCATCGGGCAGAATCATGGGCACATCCTTGATGCTGTGCACGGCCAGATCCGCCCGCCCGTCCAGCAGGGCCTCTTCAATTTCCTTGACGAACAGGCCCTTGCCGCCCACCTTGGACAGGGGGACATCCAGAATGATGTCCCCCCTGGTCTTGATGACGTTGAGCGAAACCGCGAGTTCCGGGTCAAGGGCTTCCAGACGGCTTTTGACGTGCCCGGCCTGCCAGAGAGCCAGACGACTGCCGCGAGTGGCGATGACGAGATGCTTGCGCATGGCTTCCTATGTGTTGTGGAGCGTGAAGAGAAAATCCGCGCCCGGCCTGTCCGGCCAGGGGGCGGTCGCAGAGGCTCAATCCCTGCAATCGACCTGCCGCGAAACATTCTTTTCAGGGCAATGGCGCTGCAAAGCGAAAATTGACCAAGCGGTATGCCGATACGGCTTGGGGCAATGTCTGCTTTGCGGCCCTTTGCCCGAAAAAACCGGTTGCCCGGTCAGCGGCGTCATAAAGGCTGAACTAGTGCCCGCAACTGGCGCAATTGCCGCCGGAACATCCGGCGCAGCCGCCTCCGCCGCCTCCGCCGGAGGACGTCGCGGCATATTCGCCGCCGTCGCCGCCCGCGCAGTGAGCGCAACGGGACATAAGCTTGCGCGTCTCGCGCGAACCGCAATGGGGACAGGCGGGCGCGGCGTCGTCAAAAACCAGCTCTTCAAATTCATGGCCGCATTTTTCGCAGCTGTACTCGTAAATGGGCATGGTCAATCCTTGTGTTCCGGGTCTGATTGCAAATACGGCGTGAGCGCCGCAACATTCTCAAACAGATAATAATCGGTGAGCTGACAGAAAAGATGCCCGGCGGCAATGTGCAGCTCTTGAACGAGCGGGGTATGCCCGGAGGGCGCCTCCAGCAGAATGTGACAAAACGCGGCCATTTCGCCGCCGCCCTGACCCGTGAAGCCCACGGTGAACAGACCCGCCGACCGGGCGGCGCGCAGGGCCGCCAGCACGTTGGCGCTGTTGCCGGAGGTGGAAATGCCCAGCAGCAGATCGCCTCTGCGCCCCAGCGCTTCCACCTGGCGGGCGAAAACCTGGCTGAAGTCCAGGTCATTGCCGATGGCGGTCAGGGCCGATGTGTCCGTGCTCAGGGCAATGGCCGGCAAGGCGGGGCGCTCGGTAAGAAAACGGTTCACGAATTCGGCGGCCAGATGTTGCGCGTCGGCGGCGCTGCCGCCGTTGCCGCAGAGCAGAATCTTGCCCCCGCGGGCCAGGCAGAGGGCCGCGCGCAGGGCGGCGTCGCGCAGACTGGAAGCCTGTGCGCGGAAAAATTCCTCGCGCAGTTGCGCGCCGTCCCGCGCATGCCGGGCTATGATCTCCAGAGCAGAGTCTTTCATGCGGTTTGGCCTTGGCGAAGTGCAAACGCCGTTCGGTTTCGGTTGCCCCTATGTATGCCAAAGAGGCGCGACTGACAAGCGGCCTGAATCGCGGGCTTGCGGTCACAGCCCTGATAACGTAAGTTCCGCTCATGCAAAATACAGTCTGTCGGCATGTGCTTCTGGTCTGCAAGGTTCGCCATGAACGAGCCTGGAAGCTTGGCTGCGAAATTCTGCAATGGCTGCGCATGCGCGGCCATGTGGCGACGCTGATCGAGGCCGGAGGCGGTGAGGCGGCCTATGGTGAAGAACTTGATTTTGTAATTGTGCTCGGCGGCGACGGCACAATGCTGGGAGTGGCCCGCCGCCTGGCGGGACGCCCCGTGCCTCTGTTTGGCATTAACTTCGGCCGGGTGGGTTTTTTGACCGACGCGCAGCCCGAACAGTGGAAAGAGCGCCTGGCGGCCTGCCTCAGAGGCGATCTGCCCTTGCGCGCCTGTCTGGCCCTGCGCTGGAAGCTCATGCGCGGCGGCAGGCTGGAGGCCGGCGGAGTCGCCGTGAATGATGTGGTTTTAAGCCGCGGTTCGCTTTCACGTCTGGTCTGCGTGAATATCAGCGTGAACGGGCAATGCATGGGGCTTTTGCGCAGCGACGGCGTTATTCTTTCCACACCGGTGGGCAGCTCGGGCTACAGCGTTTCGGCGGGGGGCCCTTTGCTCTATCCGGGCATGAACGCCGTGGGCCTGACGCCCATCTGCCCTTTTCTGAATACTATTTCCCCCATGGTCTTTCCGGGCGCGACGGTTTTTTGCATGCGTATCGAACCCGGCTCCACTGACTGCTACATCACGGTGGACGGACAGGAGGGGCAGCAGTTGGAGGTCGGCGATCTGGTGGAAGTCACCGGCGCGCCCGCGGCGGTGCGTTTCATGGGGGGTGAACTTTCCTTTTTCGAGCGCCTGCGCACGCGCGGCTTTGCGCTTGAGCGGGCTTCCGGCGAGAATGCGGAGAAGGCATGAAAGAATTCAAAACGCCCGCGCGCGTGCGGGACATCCGGTTGGGGCGGAATGTCCGCTTCGACGCATGGCTGTACAGCATGCTGATGGACAACAACCTGGCCTATCGGATGAATCCAGATATCATTGCCAGCCCGGAACAGCTGGCCTTCATGGTGCAGCTGGATGATGACCAGGTGTATCTGCCCTGTTCCGACGCCACGTTTGCCATGCTGAACGTGAACGGTCGTCCCCAAAAGCTTCAGGCGCAATACAATCGCGCCTGGCGGATCATCATGCGTCTGATACGCTTCATGGTGCGGAATCGCACGGAGCGCGCCCGCATACTGCATTTCTGCCGTTATCGCTTTCTGCAGTATGTGGCTCAGGGCACGCTGATAC
This sequence comes from Desulfovibrio sp. SGI.169, assembly GCF_050313595.1. NCBI lineage: Bacteria > Pseudomonadati > Thermodesulfobacteriota > Desulfovibrionia > Desulfovibrionales > Desulfovibrionaceae > Desulfovibrio > Desulfovibrio sp. SGI.169. The sequence goes on from NZ_JBNPLS010000026.1 coordinate 20,656, forward strand.
CGTCGCGTCTGGTCAAGCGGATGACTGACCTGGTGCTGGCGCAAAGTTTCAGCCTGGGCGACCCCTGGCGCGAACGCCGCCGCGCCTCCACCCTGCGTCAGCGGGAAATGCTGGAATCGCCCAGCATCAGGAATAATCTGGAAGTCATGCCCGAGGACAAACTGCCCGCGAATATGCGCGACGCGCGCCGCCTGCTCAACAGCCTGGAGCTGGCCCGCTTTTTCTGCCTCTCGGCCATGGCCAAGGACTGGCAGGAACAACTGCCTTCAGCGCAGGAAATCCGCCGGGCCATGCGAGAGGCCGAGCGGGCGACCGCGCCCCTGCGCGAATATTTCCAGGATTCCCTTTGCCCGTCCACCATACTCTTTCTTTGTGACGCCGACGGAGGCGTTCTTTTTGACCTGGCCATGCTGCACAGCTTGATTCGCATGGGGCACAAGGTCATTTGCGCGGTAAAGGCCGGTTTTTATTTCTTCGCGCCAACCATCGACGACATGGAAAGCGACCCCGAGCTGGAGCGCTGGCTGCGCGGCGGCATTGTGCTGCGCGAAAGCCAGATCGGCAAGAATGACCTGTTGCGGCATTTGCGCGAGCACCGCATGGTGATCATTGACGACGGCACGCGCGAACGCCTGAATCTGTACCGGGTGTCCGTGACGTTTTCCCGCGCCTGGAAAGAGGCCGACGTAGTGTTGTGCAAGGGCTGGCGCGCGGCGGATATTTTTCTGGGCGCCAGCCATGAATTTACCCGTGACATTGTTTGTTACTGGCAGAGTGAAAGCGGTTTCCGCATAGAGCTGCGGCCGCACGCGCCGGGGGCGCGCAAATTCAGCGAAGAAGCCATCGCGGCCCAGGCCGACGCCATTATTAAAACAATGCGCGCGGCCCACAGTCAGGGCCGCTCCGTCATGTTTTACAGCTGCGTCATCGGCAGCATTCCCGGTCAGACCAGCGTCGCCATATCGCTGGCGCGGGCATTTGTGGACAATTTGCGAAAAAAAATGGATAATATTTTGATTATCAACCCGGCGGAACATTTTGTGGAGGGCATGGACGGGGACGATCTGATGTTCATGTGGGAGCGGGTTCAACGCAGCGGCCTTATTGACGTATGGCGCTTTCAGACTGTGGAGGACATTGAGGAAAGCTTCGCCCTGCTGGGGCGCAAGGTGCCTCCGGCCTGGTCCGGCAAGGATTCCACCTATTCCACGGGCTGCACCAAGGAAATGCGCATCGCGCTGGACATGCAGTCCAGAAACCGCGAGATGCAGATCATCGGGCCTGAGCCGCGGCTCTTTTTTCGCCGGGGCGAATACGGAGTGGGCAAATATTTTGACGCCAGCATCAGCCGCCTCACGGGTCGCTGAGCGCGGCGACAGCGAAAACAGGGCGGCTTGCGCCGCCACAGGGAGTGGAGTGAGATCATGGCCGCTTATGAAGCCGTCATCGGCCTGGAAGTGCATGTGCAACTGGCAACGGCCTCCAAGCTGTTCTGTTCCTGTTCCACCAGGTTCGGCCAGCCGCCGAACACCAATGTCTGCGAAGTCTGCGCGGGCATGCCTGGCGCGTTGCCCGCGCCCAACCGTCAGGCTGTGCATTACGCCGCCCTGGTGGGCCTGGCGACCAATTGCGCCATCAACCGCCGTTCCATTTTTGCCCGCAAAAATTATTTTTATCCTGACCTGCCCTCCGGCTATCAGATTTCTCAGTTTGATCTGCCCATCTGCGAGCGCGGGCATCTGGATATCGAGGCGGACGGCGTAAGCAAGCGTATCGGCATCACCCGCATCCACATGGAAAACGATGCGGGAAAGAATATTCACGCCCAGGGCGAAAACGTCAGCTTTGTGGATCTGAACCGCGCCGGCACGCCCTTGGTGGAGATCGTTTCCGAACCGGACATGCGCTCCGCTTCCGAGGCTGTGGCGTATCTCAGGGCCTTGTACGGCATTGTGACCTATCTGGGCGTCTGTGACGGCAATATGGAGGAAGGCAGCTTCCGCTGTGACGCCAATGTCTCCCTTCGCCCCGTGGGCGCGACGACTTTCGGCACGCGCACCGAACTCAAGAATCTCAATTCGTTCCGCAATGTCCAGCGGGCCATTGAATTTGAGATCGCCCGCCAGCAGGATGCGCTGGATGACGGCGACGCGGTGGTGCAGGAAACGCGCCTCTATGACGCGGTGAAGAACAGCACGGCCTCCATGCGCAGCAAGGAAGAGGCGCACGATTACCGCTACTTTCCGGATCCGGATCTGCTGCCGGTGGAAATTGGCGCGGACGAACTGGAACGCTGGCGGGCCGAACTGCCGGAATTGCCCAGGCCCCGCGCCCGCCGCTTCATGGAGATGACCGGCCTGCCCGAAGCGGAAGTGGAAGTGCTGGTGCAAAGCCGCGCGTTGGCCGACTTTTTTGAGGCTGCCGCGCAAAAGGCCGATCCCCGCAAGGTGGCCAACTATATGCTGGGCCCGCTGTTGCGCGAATGCAATGCGCGCGGCCTCGCTACGGGTGATCCTTCCCAGTGGGCCATGAAGCCCGACGCCCTGGCGGAACTGGCGCGTATTGTGGATCAGGGGCTGATCAGCGCCAAAATCGCCAACGATATTTTCAGTGACCTGTTCAGCAACGGGGCCATGCCTGAAGCCTATGTGACAGAAAAGGGCCTGGGGCAGATTTCCGACACTTCGGCTCTGGAAGCCGCCGTGGATGCGGCGATTGCCGCCAACCCGGCGGAAGTGGAGGCTTACAGGAGCGGCAAGACCAAGCTGATCAGTTTCTTTGTGGGCCAGGTCATGCGCGCCACCAGGGGCAAGGCCAATCCCGCTCTGGTCAACGAACTGTTGAGCAGAAAACTCTGAAAAAACCTTTCACGCCAGTCTGAACGCCACGGGCCCGCCGATGATTGCCGGCGGGCCCGTTTTAGTATGAAAAAACCTCCCGCCAGACGGGAAATTCAAAAAACTCATGGCGATAAGCATGTTATAAAGGCCCTTTTGATTTGTCATAATGGAGACGCTGTCTGGCAACCGCATCCCAGCCACATTGCGGGATGCGCCAGCATCAGATGTTCATCCGGCGCAACCATTGAAGCGCCCATAGTTTATCTGCGCGGCGCCCTGGTCAATACGGCCAGGGACGGCTCGCCCGGCAGCGCGGTCATATCCGGCGATGTGCAGGTGGTTTCCGGCGGCGTGGCCGTGCCGGACGCGGACGTAACCGCCGGGGCCGCGAGCCTGCTCAATCACCTGACCAGCGGCATGCAGCCCGGCTCCGGCCAGTCCGGCGCGCCGTGCCCGCGCCGCATGGCCGGATTCGCGGTCAAAATCATTCCCGGAGTGCGCTATAGTCTGGTGGATTGCGCCAAGATCAACGCGGGTGAGCCATCCCCGCCAGTTTGCGCGACAACGGCGTCGTGTTCGCGATTCAGGTCGCTGAGGTAGATTGAAGCAGCACACCCGCATGGCGTTTGCTGCGCTGTCGCGCAACGCTTGTTTTTCGCGGCGGCGGTCAAGCTCGCTGTCGGGCGGATACTTTCAAAGCGCAAGGCTCCAGTCAACGCGCTTCCAGGCGGCTCAAAATCAATTCCTTGCCCTGTTCCACCACATGCCCGAACTGCTCGCCGCAGCCGGGGCAGGGCTGCGCGAGGGCATCCTGCCCCTCGCCGCCGAACACTTTGCCGCAAAACGGGCAGCGCAGGCGCAGGGGCAGGCGAATCAGCTCCAGCCTGGCCCCTTCGTGGGGCGTGCCCCTGATCAGGGATTCAAAGCTGAACTGCAGCGATTCGGGAGCCACGCCCGACAGCGCGCCGCACTCCACGCGCGCCATTTCCAGGCGGGTGCAGTTCTGGCGGGCTATTTCTTCCTCTGCCATAGCCAGAAGGCTTTGTGCGATGGCCATTTCATGCATTCCCCATGCTAGCCCAAAGCCCCCGTCGCGTAAAGGGCCCCCCGTAAATCTTGCCATTCGGCGCAAATGATGTACATTTCGCCCATGCGTCCTCCAAAATATCTTGGCGTATACTCTCAGCCCTTGACCAAGGCGGACGGCCCCCGCAAGATGTTCTTTTTCGTCTGGGAACTGGCGGAAGGGGATTATGCGGTTCAGCGGCTGGACAGCGCCTTTCAGCCCAGGGAGAAGGCGCGGCGCGTCAGCGCCGCCCGCTTTGCCGCATATTTCCGGGCCGAGTCCGCCATTCTGGCCATGCCCATGACCATGCTGGATGTCCGCGCCCTGGCGGGGTTTTCGGCTGCGCCCGCTCCAGCCGCGCCCGCGTCAAGAATTCCGAAAGTGGACGACATTCTGCTGCGTCGTCTGGAAAACGCGCGGCGGGCCAAACAAACAGAAGTCACGCTGCGCGAAAATTTCCGCAAGGCGCTGCTGCGTCTGAAGCGCCCGCGCGAGCGGCAGGCCGCCATCGCCGCGCTGGAACAGATGGCGACCGCTACTGAAAACATTTCGCCCGTCCACAAGCATATGTTCCGCGATTTTGGCGCGAAGCTGCGCAAAACCGCCATGCCGGATCTGGCCCTGCTTTTCGGCAGGCGCGCTCTGGATCTGGCCCCGGAGGACGATCACGCCCATTTCAACCTGGCCCGCATTCTTTGCGCCTTGGGCGCGTATGATGAAGCCGCCGAGCACATCCGCACTGCCATGCGCCTGGACGCCCGCGAAGCCATCTATCCCAGAATGTTGGCCCACATCAGAAAAGAAAAACAGCTCCGGCTCGGAACAAACCGTCCCCGGCAGAGGCGCTGAGTCGGAGCGAGCAACTTGCCTTTTGACAGGAGCCACACGGCATGAACAAAGTAATTCTCAGTCTTCTTCTGGCGGTCTGCATCCTAGGCATGGCGCTGATCATGCTCAACGAACGCCTGGGCCGTAAAGCCGAACCAGTCCCGACGCCCTCGGCGGAAATCAGCCAACCGGCAGCGCCGGTCAACGGCGCGGAACTGCCGCCTCTGGCAGACGGCGACCGCAAAGGCTTCACCACGCCGCCGGAAGCGGTCCGCGAAGAACTCAACCTGCCGCCCTTGCCTCGTGACGAGGCCGAAGTATCCCTGTCTTCTGCGGGGCAGGCCCCGGAGCGGGTTCAAACTCCCCCCCCCTCGTTTGCCGAGCCCGCGTCGCAGGCTGTCGGGCGGGATGAACCGGCCATGCCCGCGCCGTCCCCGGCTGCGGAGCGACCCGCGCCGTCCTTCAGGCCGGAAAGTGCGACTCCCTCCCGCGTCGAGGCTAAAAAGGACGAACATCCAGCCCAGCCTGAAAAGCCCAAGGCTGAAAAAGCCAAAGCTGAAAAACCCAAAGCTGAAAAACCCAAAACGGAAAAGAGCGCCGCCCCGCGCGAGCGCGGCATCAGCCGTTTTGTGGTCTTCGCGCGGGACAAGGGGGCCACGGTACGCCTGACGGGTAACGCGCCTCTTCGTTACAAGAGTATGAATCTGAACAATCCCGAACGCGTGGTGATTGATCTGGAGGGCCAGTGGCAGATCAAGGCTCCGGGCGTGCCCGCCAACCCCTTGGTGAGTAACGTGCGCGTCGGAAAAATGAGCGACAAGACCCGCGTGGTCATCGACCTCAAGGAAAAACCGCGCGCTACCCGGCTGGTGCTTGCCAAGGACGGCAATACACTGGATGTGCGGGTGGATCAGTAAGTTTTTCGCGACACGGCGGAACCCCCAGAAGCGCTTCTGAACAATAGAGCATTTGCATTTGAAAATATCCCCAGCCAGAATCCCATGTTCTGACCCGCGGGCTTCACGCCTCCATCGGAGCAGCCGCAATTCGCTTGCGGCTGCTCCGATGTGGCGGCAGAGCCTTGTTTGGATTCAGGACTCATTAATTGTCAAAAAAGGGAAAAAGTTCTTATCATTGGCATAAGGAGGTCACAATGAAAGAACTTTTTTATCTTTCCCATGAACAAATCGCCCGTATCAAACGCTACTTTCCTCGCTCCCATGGCGGTCCAAGGGTTGATGACAGACGTATCGTCAGCGGGATTATCCATGTCATCAAGCACGGCCCGCAATGGAAAGATGCCCCGCGTGAGTATGGGCCATACAAAACTCTCTACAATCGCTTTATCCGCTGGAGCCGATTGGGCGTCTTTAACAAGATTTTTGCGGAACTTGTTGAGAAAAATGGCTCTACAACACGCTTGATGATTGACTCAACCCATCTCAAGGCCCACAGAACAGCAGCGAGTCCGCTGAAAAAAGGGGCTTTTCCCGATGCATCGGACGCACAAAAGGCGGCCTGAATTCAAAACTCCATGCTGTTTGCAATGCCTCCGGTCAACCAGTAGCGTTCCATCTGACCGGCGGTCAGGTGAGCGATTACAAGGGAGCCGCCGCCTTGCTCGCTTCTCTGCCACAGGCCAGGGAACTTCTTGCGGATAGAGGCTATGATGCCGACTGGTTTCGTAATGCCTTGTCCAGTAAAGGGATCACGCCGTGTATTCCGGGCAGACACAGTCGGAAAACTCCGGTGGCCTATGACAAAGAGCTTTATAAACAGCGGCGCAAAATAGAAATCATGTTTGGCAGGCTCAAGGATTGGCGTAGAATTGCCACGCGGTATGACCGCCGCGCCCACACCTTCTTTTCCGCCATTTGCATCGCTGCCATTGTCACCTTTTATATTTAATGAGTTCTGAGCCTAAGCAGACAGGCAAAAACCTCAAAACGGAGAAAACTGTCAGATCAAGTCTGAACTACGACAAATAAATTCAGCAGACGTCTGAAAAATACTCAGGAGAAGAAAGTACGGATATGTATGATAACTGTATCATTCCAGAATCGCTGTAACTGGAATAATATATTTGATAAGATAATCTTCTATTGCCACAGGACGCAAAAAATTAGCCAGGTCATATGCGTAAATTCTTCCGCAAACATTATACTTGTGTTCTGAACACCATTTTCCTATATTTTTAAGGCAGTTCAGATGTGAAATAAAGCTACCCCTATGAGCGACTACCAGATATTTTCCAGACGGTTTGCATAGCTTTTCCATGGTGCTCGGGCCTGACCGGCTGAAGTAGAACAATTCGCGGTATGGAGCTCCAGAAAGAACCGATTCTTCAAGGATAATGCCGAAAGGGGCACGGAGCGCCGTGTTGTCATCGTCACTGTTTATATATGCCGCATAGCTGAGGGCGGACTCGGCCAGATTCTCCTGATTATCGCCACTGACGGGGCTAATCTTCAGGAACTCCTCATCCATTTCCTGTACCATGAACCGATCAAGCGCCAGGTTGCGGGCCTCCCGAAGATCGTCCAGGATGTTCCCAAGCATTGTTTCCCTGCTTTCAAGACGCTTCCTCTCCTTGCGGAGGGTATGTTTTTTTTCTTCCAGCAATTTCAGCAGCTTTTCTTCATCAAGGTTGTCGCGCATCTGCATGATTTCCTCAAGGGAACTGCCGGTTTCCTTGAGAATTGCAATTGTGTCGAAATCAAAAAACTGTTCTATGCCGTAACGGCGGTAACCATTCCCCAAAACATTTTTGGGCTTAAGCAGCCCCAGCTTTTCATAATGGAAAAGAGTTGCCTTGGTGGTTTTGCAAAGTCTGGAAAATTCGCCTGTGGATAAATTTTTTCTGTGCATTTGCATTTTCTCTTGACTATAATCTGACATTATACCTTATACTTGCACAAAATTGGCCAGGGTTCAAGAGATTTTGCTATCTTAGCGTAAATTCAGGAGATTTTGTCATGAAATCTGCCTTGTTGTCCGTATTTTTAGCGTTTGTCCTGTCTGGTTGTGAAACTTCCGCTGAAGGCGATACTTCTCTGCAATCTGTCGGCTATATCGTTGCGCGAACTTATGATTTGCCAGTGACAGCCAGACTCCCGGGCGTATTGCGGCGGTTTCATATTCAGAAGTGCGGCCTCAGGTGGATGGCATCATCCTGGAACGCCTTTTTGAGGAGGGTTCAGACGTCGCTATGGGGCAAATTCTTTACCAGATTGATGCGTCCCTCTATCAGGCCGATTATGATGTCGCCAAAGCGGCTCTGGACGAAGCTGAAGCCAAAAAAACAATGCTGGCCAAGCAGGAAGAACGACAGCGCAATCTCTCAAAGGCCAGGGCGGTTAGCCAGCAGGATTTGGACAATACAATCTCCGGGCACAGACAGGCCACAGCTCAGGTCGCCAGGGCGAAAGCCGAACTGGAACGCGCCCGAATCAACCTGGCCCATACAAAAATAAAGGCTCATGCTGGCGGCAAAATCGGCATTTCCGCAGTCTCTCCGGGATCGCTGGTTACCGATAAACAGGAAAAACCGTTAGCTGTAATCCAGCAAATTAATCAGGTTTATGTGGACATGACGCAGCCAAGCGGCGATGTCTTGCGCCTTAAAGAAAAAATTCCATCAGGAGATTTTTCCAAAACGACTGTCAGCCTTGAGCTTGAAACTGGCTCGCCATATCTCAATCTTAAAACCGGGAAGCCTGTGGCGGGCACATTGCTGTTTGCCGATATTTCGGTGGGACAGGATACAGGCAGCATCACAGTGCGTTCCATATTCGAAAATCCGGACAGGCTTTTGCTGCCGGGGAATTACGTCACGGCGCTCGTGAACTACGGTATCAGCGAACCGGCGCTGCTTCTGCCGCAAAAAAGCGTACTCCCCGGAATTGGAGGCACGCATTACGTCTACATCCTCAATTCCTCTGAAACAACGGGCATTTTTATAGCCGAATATCGTCAGGTAAAAATAGATCGGGCCTGGAATAATTTCTGGATTATAAAAGACGGAATCACGCATGGGGAATGTGTCGTTGTTGATGGCCAGCGGCGGATAAAAACTGGTGAAAAGGTCATGGGTGGAAAAATGGAAAATCTGCTGCCGGACGCGGAGTAAGCAATGGCAAAATTTTTTATAGGACGCCCGGTTTTCGCATGGGTGATTGCCATTGCGATCATGGTTTGCGGTCTTTTATGCATTCCGAATCTTCCTGTCTCCCATTATCCCGATGTCGCATTGCCTCAGATTTCCATTTATGGCCAATATCCTGGCGCATCGGCAAAAATTGTGGATCAAAGCGTTACCCAGATAATTGAACAGCAAATGAAAGGGCTGGACAATCTGCTTTACATGCGCTCATCCAGCGATTCGCTCGGCAATATTGAAATGTATTTCACCTTTGCCGCCGGTACGGATGGAGATATTGCCCAGGTGCAGGTTCAGAATAAAGTGCAACAGGCGCTTCCCCAATTGCCGGAGGAGGTCCAGCGGCAAGGGTTGCAGGTTACAAAAGCTGTGGAAAATTCCTTCATGACCATCGCCATCTATGCGGCTGACGACACTGTGAGTTCCACAGATATAAGCGACTATGTGGCGAGCAATGTGCTGGATACGCTGGCCCGAGTGCAGGGAGTTGGTTCAACGACACTCTATGGCGGTCAGAATGCCATGCGTATCTGGCTCGATCCGGAAAAAATGCTGAAATATCGCCTTAATCCTGCCGATATTTCCGCCGCCTTGCGTTCGCAAAATGCCCAGATTGCCGGGGGCCAGGTTGGAGCAGCGCCTTCTCCTGCCGGACAGGAAATGACATTCACGGTCAATGCGACTTCCCGGCTGGAAACGGTGGAGCAATTTGCCGCTATCCGGCTGCGGATTGAGCCCGATGGTTCCATTCTGTCTTTGAAGGATGTGTCAAGAATCGAGCTGAATCAGGAAAATTTTCTTGGCTCATCCTGGTACAACGGACACGAAGGCGTTGGCATAGGGATAAAGCTGGCAACAGGCGCGAATGTCATTGAAACGACAAAAGCCGTAAAGAAGGAACTGGCATCGCTGGCGCGTTTTTTCCCGCCAGGCATTGCTTACGCATATGCTGACGACAGGGCGCCAATTGTGGAACAATCAATTGATGCGGTCGCGCGCACACTCATGGAAGCCATTGTTTTGGTCATTGTGGTCATGTTCTGCTTCATGCAGAACGTGCGTGCCATGATTATCCCCACTCTGGCCATTCCGGTTGTGTTGCTCGGTGTTTTTGCAATCCTGGCAATTGCCGGTTTTTCCATCAACACACTGACGATGTTCGGAATTGTTCTTGCCATTGGGTTGCTTGTGGATGACGCAATTGTTGTTGTGGAAAATGTGGAACGCCTGATGCGCCAGGAGGGCCTTTCGCCAAAAGACGCCACACTTGTCTCCATGCGCCAGATCACTGGGGCGCTCATCGGCGTGGCTGTCGTTATTTCCGCCGTGTTTGTGCCCATGGCTTTCATGAGCGGATCAACAGGCATTATCTACAGGCAGTTCTCCATAACAATTGTCAGCGCCATGATACTTTCGGTCATTGTTGCCGTTATTTTCACTCCCACACTATGCGCTACCCTGCTCAGGCCGCATCATAACAAAGGTGATGGAGGTTTTTTCGGCAAATTCAACAGGTTAATGGAAAATACGATTCGTTTTTACGGCATAAGCGTGCGGCATGTCCTGCAAAGACCGGCAGTATTTCTGTTATTGTTCGCCACAGGCATTGTCGCCATCTGCATTCTGTATGTGCGTTTGCCATCCGCTTTTTTGCCAGAGGAAGATCAAGGTATTCTTTTTGTGGATATTCAGTTGCCTCCCGGTGCGACCTTTGAACGCACAGAAAAGATTATCCGGCAGCTTGACACATATTTCCGGGAAAACGAAAAAGATGCCGTTGACAATGTATTCACTGTCATGGGGTGGGGTTTCAGCGGCAACGGCCAGGGGTCAGCCATGCTTTTCCCGCAGCTTAAGGACTGGAGCCAACGCAACAAAAATCAAAGTGTCTTTGCGATCATGGATCGAGCCAATCATGCCTTTGCCAACATGCCGGAAGCCGAAATTTTTATCATGTCCCCGCCAGCGATAATGGAGCTGGGAAACTCCGCCGGTTTCAATATGGAGCTGATGGATCGCGGCGGCAATGGCCACGATGCGCTTCTTGCCGCAAAAAACGAGCTGCTGGAAAAAGCGGCAAAAAGACCTGAAGTCGCTTACGCGCGCTACAGCGGCCTTGAAGACGATGAACAATATGATCTCAGAATTGATATTGACAAGGCCGGCGCCCTCGGTCTGGACAAAGACGCCATAAATTCCGCTATCAACGCATATTGGGGTGGCGAATATGTGAACGATTTTTCGGACAAGGGCCGCACAAAGAAAGTTTATATTCAGGCCGAACCGTCATTCAGAAGCAAAAGCAGTGATTTTGCCCGTTACCATATTCGCAATACTCAGGGCAACATGGTGTCTTTTTCCAGTTTTCTCTCTGTCGTTTCCACGAAAGCCTCCCCAAAGCTGACGCGCTATCAGGGGGTTCCTTCAGTAAAAATCGAAGGTGAAGCAGCGCCTGGCAAGAGTTCCGGAGATGCAATAGTGGCAATGGATGCTGTGGCGGCCACATTGCCCGCGGGTTTTGACAGCGCGTGGACAGGTCTGTCCTATCAGGAACTTCAGGCGGGGAGCCAGGCTCCATTTCTGTATGCGATATCCATGCTTGTCGTGTTTTTGAGTCTGGCCGCGCTTTATGAAAGCTGGGCAATACCTCTGGCTGTGCTGCTCACTGTGCCTGCTGGCATTATAGGTGCGCTCGGCGGCGTTTTCCTACGTGGAATGAACAATGACATCTATTTTCAGCTTGCCTTGCTGACAATCGTGGGCCTGTCAGCAAAAAATTCGATCCTCATCGTCGAATTTGCCAAGCAACTTCATGATAGAGGGGAAAATGTCATATCCGCCACTATAGAGGCAAGCAAACTGCGTTTGCGTCCTATAGTCATGACATCGCTTTGCTTTATCCTCGGTGTAATTCCTCTCGCGATTGCCAATGGCGCAGGTTCAGGCGCCCAGAATGCGCTGGGCACAGCAGTAATTGCCGGCATGATAACCGCAACGGCTCTGGGAATTTATTATACGCCACTTTTCTTTGTGCTTGTACTTAAATGTAGAAACTGGATCGCAGGCAAATTAGCGGCTAGCATGGAAAATCATAAAAAATGATGAATATATGTCGCCACTGGAGTTCAATTAAACAAAAAACATAATCCTGGATATGAACTCTCTTCGTTCGATCGTATGTGAAACCCATTAAAGTCGCATTCCGGCTAAAGCCGGTATAGCCCCTGCTGAAGCAGGCTAAAGTCATTCTCCCTCAATTCTGAAAATATCATCATCTTCCTGTTGTGCGCTGTATTGCTTGATAACCTCATCAGTCACATTGCCGATGCTGCACAACAGAAATAGCCGCGCGCCCACATATGGCGTACCCAATACTGGCGACGCAAGAAGGGAAATTCGTTTATCATGGCCTGGAGGTTCGACCTTCCAGTTGCCGCATCAGCCCGCTCACAGCAGCAAGGTTTGGAGGAATTGAAACGAAACGATGGATATGGTCGGGAACCATATGCCTTTTGAGTATTTCCACCTGATATTTCTCATAGATACCGCGTAGCAGCGACCTGCCCCTCTGGGCGATGTCGCCTGACAGAATCTTTTTCCGGTACTTGGTTATCCAAACCAAGTGCAGGTGAATTGAAAAAACACTGTGGGAGCCTTTGCGATAGGGTAGTGTAAGGAAAGTTTCGCACATTTGGAAATGGAGGTGGCTCCTCAAATCGGTTAGGTGTACAGTCCCGCCATGAGGCGGGTTGGATCGGCATGAAACAGCTCGGGCTTTTCAGTCCATGCCCGCACAATAAATTCGTAGGGGGTCAGTCCTTGTAATGTCTTGAGTCGCTTGGCAAAATTGTAGGCATTCACAAATGTGCTCAGGTGTTCCTCAAGGTGGGCGTGGGTCTGATAAAAATAACGATTGACCGTGGCCTCTTTCAATGCCCTGTTCATCCGTTCCACCTGGCCATTCGTCCACGGATGATTCGGCTTGGTCAAGCGATGTTCTATACCTTGTCGGCGACATACCCGGTCAAAGGGATGCCCCCGAAACATGGCAGTAGGCCCGGTACGATTTTTGGTGGTGTCCGCAAATTGAATGCCGTTATCCGTAAGAATGGTATAAGGTACAGCCGCTATGAGTTCTTCGAGAAAGGCTTGCGCCTCGGCCATGGTCGCCCTGGGCGTCAATTTTGTCATCACGAATTTTGATGTGCGATCAATTGCGGCAAAAAGATGGAGCTTGCCTTCCTCAGTCCTGACCTCCGCAATGTCGATATGGAAAAAGCCAATGGGATAGGATTTGAATTTTTTCTTTCCCCGTTTGTTACCTTCGTTATCCGGTAGACGACTGATGCCATGGCGTTGCAGGCAACGGTGTAATGATGAGCGGGTCAGCTTGGGGATAGATGCCTGCAAAGCGTACAGACAGTCATCAAGAGGTAACAGCGTATGTTTACGAAAGGCCACAATCATAGCTTCTTCGGCTTTGCTCAAAACCGTGGAAGCGGAATTTTTCGGCCCCATGGGAGCGTCCTGAACCGTCTTTCGCTTCTTCCATTTGGCCACGGTCTTGGGGTTGATGGCATATTTGGAGGCCAAAGCCATTATGCTCTCTTGACTATTTTGGATTGCCCGACGGACTGCCTGAGTCGTGCGGGCGCAACGTGTAGTATTTGTCCCATAGTTTCTCCTTTAGGCAATGAGGTATTTCCATACTCTCATAACATGGGACTGTACACCTAATTGGAGATATTTTTGGGCATCATTCATATGGTTACCCTGACATCTTGCGGGGAGAGATTCACTTCCATAATGACAATATTTGGTTT
>NZ_JBNPLS010000027.1:0-32325 GCF_050313595.1 Desulfovibrio sp. SGI.169
AGTACTCAAGAAATTCTCAAAAAACAATGTTTTAAATTTCTTTTTCTCTGGACAGCCGTTCTCAGATGGAGTATCTCTTCTGAAGAGTGGATATGTATATCCATGCCTTTTCAAGCGAAATCTGGCCGCTTTCTCGCGCTGTTCCGCGAAAAGCGGCACGCCGGATGCGAACGTCCGGCGACAGCGGCGGGCGGTCATTTGCCGGAAATTCATTCCGGCATTGGCTGCGCTTTGAGGCTTTCTTGGAGCATTGAGCAAACCTGTGCAGCGGCTTCCCCTTGCGCCGCGTGGTGAAAAAATGTTCACACCGGACGAGCTCGTGGTTTATCCGGCCCAGGGCGTGGGCAAAATAGAGCGCATCGACCGCCAGAGTGTCGGCGGCATCGCGTGCGAGTTCTATATTGTCCGCATCCGCGCCAATAACATCACGCTGATGGTTCCGGTGAATAACGCCGTCAATGTGGGCTTGCGCACTCTCACGCCCAAGAATGAAGCCCAGCGAATTTTGCAAAGCCTGCGCGGCGACACTGACACGCCGGTCTATACCGGGCAGAACTGGAACCGGCGCTTCCGCGAATATTCCGAACGCCTTAAAAGCCCGGAACTTGCCGTAGTTACGGAAGTTTTGCGTGAACTGCTGCTCATCGGGCGCGGCAAGGAGCTTTCTTTCGGCGAACGCCGTCTGCAAGAGCAGGCTATGGGCCTGGTCACCGGCGAACTGGCGGAAGTGCTGAAGCTTTCGGAAGCGTCACTGCGCGGAGAGCTGCTTGAGCGCTACGCCCCGCCGCCGCAGGCCGAAGCCGTAAATACCTAGCCCGCCGGGCGCATCAACCTTGACGGCTCATGCTCTGCCAGTCAGCCGAAAAGCGTTTTTCGACATGCTGTGTCGTGTCGCGGCACGAAGGTTATTGAGGCTTCTTCGGCATATCTTGTATTTTTTTCTTGCCATCAGCGCCAAGATACGCTAATCGCATTGACGCACAATCCTTTTTGTTCCCTTATCACTCACCTGCCGTCTTACAATGCCGTTTGACATTGTAAATGTTTTTTCATGTAGTTTCTTCAAAAAATCGGACCGTTATGCGTAAAAAGAAAACGACCCCCGCACTGTTGACCGACAGCGCCATGAGCCTTACAGACTTGAAAACCCGCAGTATGCAGGAACTCATGGAGCTGGCCGAGCAGTTTGAGATTGAGAATGCGAGTTCCATGCGTAAACAGGAGCTTATTTTCGCACTGCTCTCGACCTGCGCTTCGCAAAACGGCGCCATCTACGGCGACGGCGTGCTGGAAATACTGCCTGACGGCTTCGGCTTTCTGCGCTCGCCGCTGTGCAGCTACATGCCGGGGCCGGATGACATCTATGTTTCCCCGTCCCAGATCCGCCGGTTTTCCCTGCGCAAGGGGGATATTGTTTCCGGCCAGATCAGGCCCCCCAAGGAGGGAGAGCGCTATTTCGCCTTGCTCAAGGTGACGGAAATAGGTTTTGAGCCTCCAGAGCACGCCAAAAATCTCGTTCTTTTCGATAACCTCACCCCCATCTATCCCGATCAGCAACTCGTCATGGAAAATGGCGAGAAAAACCTCTCCAACCGCGTCATAGACCTCATGGCCCCCATCGGTTGCGGCCAGCGCGGCCTCATCGTGGCCCCTCCGCGCACCGGCAAAACCATTTTGCTTCAGTCCCTGGCCAACGCTATCAACGCCAATAATCCCGAAGTCTATCTTATTGTGCTGCTCATAGACGAGCGGCCGGAAGAAGTCACGGACATGGAGCGCACGGTCAAAAAGGCTGAAGTCATCAGCTCCACCTTTGACGAGCCGCCGCAACGCCATGTGCAGGTCTGCGAGATGGTGCTGGAAAAGGCCAAACGTCTGGTGGAGCGCAAGCGTGACGTGGTCATCCTGCTGGATTCCATTACCCGTCTGGGCCGGGCATACAACGCGGTCACGCCCTCGTCGGGCCGGGTGCTTTCCGGCGGTCTGGACGCCAACGCCCTGCAACGGCCCAAACGCTTTTTCGGCGCGGCCCGCAATATCGAGGAAGGCGGCAGCCTGACCATCATTGCCACGGCCCTCATCGACACCGGTTCGCGCATGGATGAGGTTATCTTTGAAGAATTCAAGGGTACCGGCAATATGGAAATCTATCTGGATCGCCACCTTTCGGAAAAACGCGTCTTCCCGGCCATTGACATCAACCGCACAGGAACCCGCAAGGAGGATCTGCTGCTGGCCGACGACGTGCTCAACCGCGTCTGGATTCTGCGCAAGATTCTGGCCCCCATGTCGCCCATCGACAGCATGGAATTTCTGCTGGACAAGATGCGCGCCACCAAGTCCAACAAGGATTTCATGAACGCCATGGGCAAGTAAAGCCTTTTTCAGCGGAATGAAAGGCCTTTCCCCGCGTCCGGTGAAAGGCTTTTTTTCTATCACGCCCCAGTCAAGCGCATATGAACACACGGGAACAACATACAGCAGAATTTGCGTCATTGCCCTGGCCGCACATGGCAGACAAGACCACCTTGCGCATTGTGGCCGCCGCTTCCGGCAATCCCGCCAGGTCCGCCAGTCTGGCGCGTTTTCTGGCAATGTCCTTTTTGTCGCTGGCGGCGCTTTTGCTGCTGGTTGGCCTGTCAAAACGGCATGAAGCGGCCCTGGTCGGGGCGGCAGGCTTTCTGCTGGCCGGGCTTTCCCTGCTTGTCGCCGGCCGTTTCAACGCAAGCCCCGTGCTTTTGCTGAACCGGGAGAAAAAGGAAATCATGCTTTCCCGACGCCGGCTGGGGCGTCTGCAATTTCATTCCCTTCCCGTGAACCGGATTGAGATGTCAGTTGAACAGCACGCCTCATTCTGCCGCCTGCATATCGCGCCGCGCCGTGAGCACGGCGGCAGTGAAGATCGCTGCGACAGCGCTCGGGATAAACAATGGCGCAGCGGCATGACCCTGACTTGCGGGGGCAACGGCGCGCATATTCCCGATCTGCTGCTAAACTGGCTGAATTACGGCGCCGCCCTGAATGATGGAGAGCGCGAAGATGCCGGGGAATACACGGCGGCGCTTCATGGCGCGCGCCTTCCCCCGCCAGTGGAAGACTGGGCCCAGCCCGCGTCGGCCCCAAAATGGCGCGCGGAATATGCTGAAACAGGGAAAGCCCCAGGCCGCCGCGTGCTCAGTTCCGCTTCCGGCTCCGAAGCGGCTGAAGCGCTGCTCCGACGCCCGGAAATCCGCAGGGCGGGCGACCTGCGGGATGCCGCACGCGGACGCGACAAAAGAGCTTGAGCAAGAGACGCCAAAGGCTCCACAATGATTGAAGATGCAAGTGCCAGAGGAAATATTTTTCATTATATATTCTGATTATAATCTTTTGAAAATTGTTTCGTATTATTTATTTGAGAATATTGCATAAAGAATGTTATAATGACATACTCCAGTTAAGGAGTTCTTTATGCAATACTGTCCAAAATGTGCGTCAGAGCGGATTATGAAGAATGGAAGACACTTGGAGCGTCAGAGATTTCGGTGCAAAGACTGCGGTTTTCAATTTACCCGTGACACTCCCAGAGGACGACCGGCAACGGAAAAGGCAATGGCCATCCTGCTTTATACTTTGGGCCTTTCGTTTAATGCCATAGCACGTATTTATGGAGTTGCAACATCGACCGTCATGCGTTGGGTCCGGGATTTCGCTGAAAAAACTTATGAAAAGCCTTCTCCTGGGGAAGCTGTCATCATAGAACTTGATGAGATGTGGCACTATTTGCATTCAAAAAAAACAAACTATGGCTCTGGAAAGCTTATTGTCGCGATACCGGTCAACTCATTGACTGGGAATGTAGCAATCGTGACCAAAGCACTCTTGCAAGATTGATGGCAAGGCTTCGCCGTTGGTCTGTCTGGTTCTTCTGTACCGACAACTGGAAAGTATATCCACGGGAAATACCCGAGGACGACCTCATTCAAGGAAAACGGGGAACCGTGCGAATTGAACGAAATAATGCCCGCCAAAGACACTGGTTTGCCCGTTTCAAACGTAAATCTCAGGTGGTTTCAAGGTCCTTGCGAATGGTTGATCTCACAATATCTCTCTTTGCCAGATTTCATGTGAACGGGCAAAGAGAAGATATTTTATCCTCCTTTTGGCAATGCTCTCAAAAATACGTTACGGGTTTGGTTTGTCGGCAAAAAAGGGATATTTTTCCGCTCGTCGCCGAAGCGGAGCACAACCAGCAACACCTCTGACCAGCAGCATACTCATAGGGCCTGACTCTAAAGATGCGCGCCCCATGAGACTGCCATCGAACATGCCGGCTTTGAGATGAAGGGCATTCAAAGAAAAGGCGCGTCAGACGCGTCCGCGGATTCCAGCTTCAGGGGCAGACCCAGGCCCGCGCAGGCCGCCGCCGCCGTTCGCGCCAGATAACGGCAGCTCGGCGGATGCATGGCCGCCAGATGACCGCCGCCGGGCAGCCATATCAGCCGTTTTTGCGGAGACCGCAGCAGGTTGAAGGTGGATTGGGCCAGCGCGGGCGTGAACAGGGCGTCGTCTTGCGCATTAAAAAAATAGAGCGGGCAGTGCAACTGCGCTGAAAGACGGGCGTTGAACAGGCTGGCAAGAAAAGACAGCGGATAGGCGGAGCGGCTTTTGCGCTGGCGGACGCGAATATGGCGCGCGCCGGCCCTGATGCGCCGCAGGGAAAGATAGGCCGGCACAGGCAGGGGCAGGCGCGGCATACGCCGGGCCAGGGCGTTGATGACGGCCATCAGCTCTTGTCGCCGCCCGGCCAGCGAACGAAAAAGAGTCAGGCTGATAGCCTCGTTCTGTTGCGGCAAAATGCCGCAGATGGGAAAAACCGCCGTCAGCCGTCGGGATGAGGCGGCATGCGCCAGAGTCAGGATGCCGCCCTGGCTGTGCCCGCAGACCGCCAGTGGCCCCAGACCCGTGTCATGCAGCCAGCGCTCGGCCTCCAGCCCGTCGCGCAGCAGATCGTCAAAGGTAAAGTTCACATGATGCGGGTTGAGCCCGTGCCCGGTCAGGTGGAGGGCGGCCACGGCGAAACCCGCTTCACGCAGGGCGGCCAGCAGGGGGCGGTATTGCCAGGGCGACAGCATGGTGCCGGGGTAAAAGAGCATGGTTCCGGCGCCGGCATTGGGCCAGAGTTCGAGAATCAGACTGTGACGACCGCCACGCAGGGTGTGATATTGAACCGGATATCTGGGCATGGGCGTCGCTCTGGCGGGCGCGGCGTCGCGGCCTTCTCTTAAAGAAAAACGAGGCCGGCCCCCAAAGGGCCGGCCTGAAGGCACAGCGTGAAAAAGAGAGCCTATTCCGCAGCCGGGGCCGCGTCCTCTTCGCTGCCTTCCTCATTGTCCTTGCTCTTGGTCAGCACGCTGACCAGAGCGAAGTTGTGATCGTATACGGCGCTCACATTGGCGGGCAGTTGCAGGTCAGCCACGCTGAGGGTGTCATTGATGCCCATGTCAGACACGTCAATGGTAATCTTCTGGGGCATTTCCAGCGGCTTGCTGCTCAGGCGCACGCTTTCGCGGTACGTTTCCAGCACGCCGCCCAGCTTCACGCCGCGCGAAACGCCCACGAATTCCAGGGGCACATCGACCTTGACTTCCTTATTCAGATCAACGCCGTAGAAGTCGATATGAGTGAAGCAATTCTTGTAGGGGTGGCGCTGTACCTGCCAGATCAGCACGGGGTGCGTGCTCTTCTGGCCGTTTTCATCAATTTCGAGGTTGAACACGGTGGTGTGGCCCACTTCCGCATACATTTTTTCCAGGGGCAGGGTAGGGGCCTGCACGGCAATGTTTTCGCCCTGGGCCGTGTAGAACACGCCGGGGATCAGATCCTGGGAACGCAGACGACCGCTGGGCCCCTTGCCGCGGTTTTCGCGTTTCTGCACGCTCAACGTTTTTTCAATGCTCATGATCCTCTCCTTGCTGACCGCCGCCTGAAACGTGCGGAAAAAGTTCGTATGGGTTTCTTGCCATTCCCTTGCGGGAAGTGTTCACCTTTTTCTGTCCGGCGCGGGCCGGCTATACAAACAACACGCTTACCGAAGAGCCGGTATGGATGTTGTGAATGGTCTTGCCCAGCAGCGCGGCCACCGAAGTGACCTTCAACTTGGGGCAACGCTCCAGCTTGTCGCCCAGCGGGATGGTATCCGTGACGAGAACCTGGGAAAGCGCCTCGGTTTCATTGATGCGGTCGATGGCCGGGCCGGAAAGCACGGGATGGGTGGCGCAGGCCACTATTTTGGTGGCCCCGTACTTGAGCAGCACCTCGGCGCCGGCGCACAGCGTGCCCGCGGTGTCGATCATGTCGTCCACCACAATGGCCACCCGGCCTTCCACCTCGCCGATGACATGCATGGCCTGGGCCTGGTTGGGCCGGTCGCGGCGCTTGTCCACAATGGCCAGAGGCGCGTTGAGCCGCTTGGCATAGGCTCTGGCCCGTTCCACCCCCCCGGCGTCGGGCGAGACGATGACAATTTTGTCTTCATGGAGCTGCCGCAGGCTGTCCAGCATGACCGGCACGGCAAAAAGGTTGTCCACCGGGCAGTCGAAAAAGCCCTGAATCTGTCCGGCGTGCAAATCAATGGTCACCACACGTTCGGCCCCGGCCACGCTGATGAAGTCCGCCACCATCTTGGCGCTGATGGGAGCGCGTGGGCTTACCTTGCGATCCTGTCGGGCATAGGCGTAGTAGGGAATCACCGCCGTGATGCGCCCGGCGCTGGCGCGCTTGAGGGCGTCCAGCATCAGGCAGAGCTGCATCAGGTTGCGGTTGACCGCGGGCGGACAGGTGGACTGGACGACGAACACGTCATCCCCGCGCACATTGTCGCCGATTTCGATGCGCAATTCACCGTCGCTGAACGTGGTGGCCAGCGTGGGGGTGAGTTGACAACCCAGGTGGTCGCAAATGGCTTTGGCCAGATCCGGATTGGAAGAACCTGTGACGATTTTCAGGTCGCTGAACATGAGGCTGCCTTGCTTTACGCGTTCACGGGCAATGAACGTGTGTTGCCTTGGAAGTGCCCGTTGATGCATGTCGACGCTCTGAAAGAAGAGGCCGCGTCCGTCGCCGGCAACGCCGGCAACGCCTGGAAGCGTGGGCGAAAAGGGGTCGCCCGGCCCGCTCAACGCAAACGGCGTCGCCGCCGTCATGTATACCGCATGGCTGGGATGGAAGGGTTCGAACCTTCGGATGACGGAGCCAAAACCCGTTGCCTTACCACTTGGCTACATCCCAGTATTTCCCAGAGGCAGCAGGTACACGCGCCGCTTTTCCGCGCGCAACGCCCGCGCGGCGTCTGCCGCCTTGGCCGCCGCCGCGCGACTGAACAGGCCCAGTATGCTGGAACCGCTGCCGCTCATGCAGGCCGCGTCGGCCCCAAGGCGCAACAAATCCGCCTTGATGGCGGCCAGTTGCGGATAGCTGGGGAAAACCGCGGCTTCCAAGTCATTACGGATATCCCATGCGGACCAAGGGCCGTTCCCTGCACCAAAGAGAGAAGTTCCATTAGCCTCGCGCGGGCTCTTTGTCAAGCTGTTTTGCGCCGCTATTCGCTCCGCGGGAGGGAAAAGGGCGTCATAACGGGCAAAGGCCCAGGCTGTGTCCACATGAATTTCAGGACAGACCAGCACCAGAGTGAGACCGGAAAAATCATGCTTCGTAGGCGTCAGTATTTCGCCGACGCCCTGAACCCGACAGGGTCGGTTGCGCAGGAAAAAGGGCGCGTCCGCACCCACCGCCAGGGCCGCGCGCGCAAGAGCGGCGGCATCCAGGGGCCGGCCCGCGCGTTGATTGAGCCAGAGCAGCAAAGACGCGGCGTCGCTGCTGCCGCCGCCCAGGCCCGAACCAGAGGGAATGCCCTTGCGCAGATGCGCCGCAATGCCGGGCGCGCCGCCCGCCTCCCTGGCAAAAGCGGCATAGGCCCTGGTCAGCGTATTGCGCTCCGGGTTTACGCACGGCTCATGGCAGCGAACCACGATGCCCTGTCCGCCGGTTTCCCTGATATCAAGCTGATCGCATGGGGTCGGCAGCGGGTAAAACAACGAATCCAGCTCGTGATACCCGTCGGCCCGCACGCCAAGCACATGCAGGCCCAGGTTGACCTTGCAGCCGGCCGTGAGGCGAATCATAGCGTTTCCACAGTCAGATGGCAGTTGGTGTACACGCAGATTTCCGACGCGATGGTCATGGATTCGCGAACCACGGCTTCCGCGTCAAGCCCGCTGTGCCGGATGAGCGCTCTGGCCGCCGCCAGGGCGTAGGGGCCGCCGCTGCCGATGGCCGCCACATCGTCATCCGGTTCAATGACGTCGCCCGTGCCGGAAAGCACCAGAAGATGCTCGCTGTCCGCCAGCAGCAGCATGGCTTCCAGCTTGCGCAGATACTTGTCCTTGCGCCATTCCTTGGTCATTTCCACGGCGGCGCGCAGCAGATTGCCGCGCACCTCCTTGAGTTTCGCCTCGAACAGCTCAAACAGGGTGAAGGCGTCCGCCGTGGCTCCGGCGAAGCCGGCCAGAATGCGCCCTTCATACAGGCGGCGCACCTTCTGGGCCGTATGCTTCATTATCATGGTCTGGCCCAGAGTCACCTGACCGTCTCCGGCCATAGCCACATGGTTGCCCTTTTTCACCGCCAGAATCGTTGTCGCGTGGGTGTCCATCAGTTTTTGTCCCAGATTTCCCTGCGTTCCTTGTAGGCCGCTTCCAGCCGCTGGAAACGCCGTTTGTCCGGCGAACGCTCGGCCAGGGCCTTGGCCTGCCTGAAAAAGCGCTCGGTCTGTTTTTTGTTGTTGGAGTACAAGGCGCTGTAGGTCATATGGATATATGCATCCAGGGTTTTGCCCGTCTTGCCCAGCGAACGGGCGTAGGATTCATGCACATCGGCGTCTTCCGGCACATAGCGCAGCACTTCCGCGTAATATTTGTCCGCCTGGGCCTGGCGTCCGGTTTCATCCAGCATGCGGGCGTAGAAAAAGGCGGCCATGTAGTCTCGCGGGTCAAGGCTCATGGCCTGGCGCAACAGACCGTCGGCCCGGTTCATGTCCCCCTTGCGGTAGTGGAAGGCTCCGGCCTCGCGCAGAACCAGCGGGTCTGCCGGGGCGGCGGCCAGCGCCTGGTCAAAAGCCGCGCCGGCTTCGTTGACCTTGTTTTGCCGGGCGAGCACGATGCCCCGCCCCATGGCCGACAGGCCGTCCCTGCCGGAAAAGCGTTGCAGGGCCGCCTGCTCGTCGCCATAGCGCGCCCAGAGCAGGGTTTTGACGCGGGTAAAGCGCCGGTTGTCCTGCTTGCGGTCGCGAATGCCGGCGGGCAGGGACTGAATGCGCGCCTGCAGTCCGTTGACGCGGTCGCCGATGGCCGGGTGGGTGGAAAGATAGGCGGGTATGTTGGTCCCGCTCATCCAGCTTTTCTGGCGCAGCACCTTGAAACCGCCCACCATGCCGGCGGGCGGATAGCCGGCGGCGATCATGTACTGAAGGCCAAGGTGATCGGCCTCGGTTTCATCCACCCGGCTGTAATTGAGCATGGCGGACTGCCCCGCGCCCATAGCCCCCATAGCCAGAGCGCCCCCGCCGGGACCGCCGGCGGCCACGCCGGCAATGGCCAGCAGAAGGGAACCCACAGTCAGGTATTGCGCCCGCTCCAGACGGGCGGCCACATGGCGCTGGGTCACATGGGCCAGCTCATGGGCCAGCACCCCGGCCAGTTCCTCCTCCCGTTCCAGATTCATGATCATGCCCGTGAAGACAAAAACATAACCGCCCGGCACGGCAAAGGCGTTGAGAGAATTGTGCAGAACCACCGTGGCCTTGAAGCGGAACGGCTGGGGCGGCAGGGCCTTGACCAGGCGGTTCAGCAGATAGCTGACGTACTGGCTCACTTCCGGGTCTTCGACCACGGGCAGGCTGGAGCGAACCATCACGTCAAATTTGTGGCCCATCTCCTGCTCGTCCTTGATGGATACGCCGCCAAAAAAGAAGGCATGCGCCGGCGCGGGAAAGCACTGCGGCAGCATGAACGCCAGCATGAGCAGCAGGGCCGTCCAGCGGCGGACGGCAAAACGGACAAATTTCATATGTTCCTCGCCACAAGGCCGGGGCGGGCCGCCGGACCGGAAAACAGGCTTATTCCAGATCCCAGGTCTGCCCCTCCGGCGTATCCCGCACGCTCACGCCCAGGCCCAGCAGCTCTTCCCGCAGGGCGTCGGAGCGAGCGAAATCTTTCTGCATGCGGGCTTCCTGCCGCTGGCGCAGCAGGTCTTCCATACGATTCATATCCAGATGTTTGCGGGCGGCGCGTCTGGCGCGCAGTTCGGAAAGAAATTCGGCGGGGTTTCTGCCGAACAGGCCCAGTTGCGCGTCCCAGTTCCGGGCGCGGGCCAGAAATTCTTCCAGCAGTTCCCGCGCTCCTTCAGCGACGCGCAGGCTTTTTTCTTCCAGAAGGCGGTTGACAATGCGCACCTGGGAGAAAATCTGGCCCAGGGCCTGCGCCGTGTTCAGGTCATCATCCAGCGCTGTTTCAAATGCGGCGGGCAGGGCCGCCCACTCTTCCCGCAGTTCGGCGGGCAGGGGAATTTTTTTCCAGGAGGCGCGCTCCAGAGCCTTGCGGGCTTCCAGCAGGGAGGAATAGACCCGGTGCTGGGCTTTTTCCGACTCGTCCATGCCTTCGGCTGTGAAGTCAATGGGGCTGCGGTAGTGCTTGCCCAGCAGGAAAAAGCGCAGGGTTTCGGGAAGATAGCTTTCAAGAATGTCGCGAATGGTTTTGAAGTTGCCCAGCGATTTGGACATCTTTTCCGCATTGACCTGCACAAAGCCGTTATGCACCCAGCAGCGGGCCAGTTCACAGCGGCAGACGGCCTCGGACTGGGCTATTTCGTTCTCGTGATGGGGGAAGATAAGGTCCTGGCCGCCGCCGTGGATATCCAGAGGCAGATACGGGCCGCTCATGGCCGAGCACTCTATATGCCAGCCGGGGCGGCCTTTGCCCCAGGGGCTGTCCCAGAAGGGTTCGCCGGGCTTGGCGGCCTTCCAGAGGGCGAAGTCCAGCGGGTCTTCCTTTTCCTCGCCTGGCGCCACGCGCGCGCCCGACAGCAGCTCATCCAGGCTGCGACCGGAAAGTTTGCCGTAAGGCGGGTAGGAACGCACCCGGAAGTAGACATCGCCCGAAGGCGTGGCATAGGCCTTGCCCTCGTCGATCAGTTTGCCGCAAAGCTCCTGAATCTGGGGAATGTATTCCGTGGCGCGCGGCTCGGAATCCGCGCGCAGCACCCCCAGGCGGTCCATGTCTTCATGGAATGCGTCGATGTAGGTTTGGGCCACTTCCCGCCAGTCGCGGCCTTCGCTGTTGGCGCGGTTGATGATTTTGTCGTCCACATCCGTAAAGTTGCGCACAAAGCTGACCTCCAGGCCCATATGGCGCAAATGGCGAACCAGCGCGTCAAACACCAGCGCGGAACGGGCGTGGCCGATGTGGCAGTAATCATAGGCGGTGATGCCGCAGACATACATATGAACTTTGCCAGGCCGGACAGGAATGAATTCTTCTTTTTGACGGCCCAGAGTGTTGTAAAGCTGCATGGCAATCCTTTAGGGCGTTTCTGGCCTCTGTCCGCTTCACTCGTGGCGGAAGACTTGCGGAACCACAACGGAAAAGGCGGAATTATGCATGGTTGTACAAGCGGTATGGATATGTTTTTTCAGCAGGCGCAGCCTTCAAAAAGAGCCGCGCCTGAAACGGCGCTCGGCATGCGCCGCCCGTCTCAGGCCGGAATATTGAGCTGATCCAGACGGCGCTGGTGACGCCCCCCCTCAAAGCGGCTTTCCAGAAAAGCCTCCATGATGGCCAGCGCCAGTTCCACGCCCGTGACGCGCGAGCCCAGGCAAAGCACGTTGGCGTTATTGTGGCGGCGGCTCAGGCGGGCATGCAGCTCTGTGGCGCACAGCGCGGCCCGGATGCCGGGATGGCGGTTGGCGGCCAGGGACATGCCGATGCCCGTCCCGCAGATCAGAATGCCGAGACAGTTCTCACGCTCCACAGCTTCGCAAAGTTTGTGGGCAAAAACAGGATAGTCACAGCTTTCCTTGGAGTGGGCGCCGTCATCGACAACCTCGCAGCCGAGTTCCGACAAGCGCTGCGCCAGGATGCGCTTCAGGTCAAATCCGGCGTGATCCGATGCCAGATGAATGCGTTGCATATCCGCTCCTTGCAAAAATAGGGCTATTGCGCTCTGTACTGCGAAAGGGGCAACAAGGGCGCGTCTTTCGGCAAGGTAAGGCTCATTTGCTCAGTGGTAAAGGCCCCGTCCGGTTTTTCCCGCTCTTTGACCAGCAGAACGGCGCGCTTGCCGTTGCTGTGAGTCAGGGTCAGGCGGCGGGGCAGAGGCGGTGTCGCATCGTCATAGGCAATGTCCATGCTCCAGCCACTGCCGCCCTGCGGGGCTTCGCGCCAGGCCACGGGCAGCCCCTGTGGGTTGAGGGTCACGCTGCCGCCGGGTTTTCCGCTCAGATCATAGCGCGCCAGCCCGGCGGACAGCAGCGCGGCGGCGCTGTGTTCAGCGCCGAAGACCGCCGCGTAGCGGCCGTTGAGCAGCGCGGCCAGATGCCCCAGGTCAAAGGGCACGGGCACGCCCACCCTGAGCAGCGGCTTGGTCGCGCCCTGATAGAAATAGGCTTTGTTTTCGCTTGGGCTGTACACCAGAAAATGTTGCCCGTCTTCAAGAATTTTGGCGATCACCGCGCCCACTCCGGCCATGACGTCCAGACGCAACTGGCGTTCGCTGTTGCCCCAGAACAGGGCCGTGACCCGGCGGGTATCGCCTTCGACGCCGAAACGCAGGCTCATTTGCAGACGATAGGGCGCGCGCGGCGCGGTCGCGGTGGCGGCTGTGAACATTTGCCAGCGGCTTTCCAGGCGGCCTTGCGTCTCTGAATCCGCATTCGGGATGGAAGGCTGCCTGGCGCAGGCGCAGACCAGCAGAATGCACAGGAACAGGACGATTTTCTTCATAATGTTGAAAGACGTTGCCGCAAGCTTTCGGCATTGGCGGGTTTGAGCTCCAGGGCTTTCTGGTAGGCTTTGCGGGCCTCGTCGTTGAGGCCCATGCGCCGGGCGATGTCGCCGTAATGCTCCCAGATGGAAGGGTCCACCTGATCGCCCAGCTTCACGGCCCGGCGAATCTCGCTCAGGGCTTCTTCCAGACGACCGGCCTTGAACATGGCCCAGGCCAGGGAATCCACAATATAGGCCTGATCGGGCGAAAGCTCGTTGGCCCTGACCAGCAGCGTGACGGCCCGCTCAAGCTCCCGGTCTTCCTCGGCCAGAGTGTAGCCCACATAGTTAAGCGCCTGATAGTTGTCCGGGTGGTTTGTCAGAATGCCTTCCATGACCGTGAAAGCGCCCTTCTTGTCGCCGGTTTCGTCCAGCAGGGAACCCAGCAGAAAGGCCAGGTCCGTATTGTCCGGCCATGTCTTCACCGCCTCGCGGGCCACCGCAAGAGCGTCGGCCATCCGCTTCTGACGGGCCAGCAGGCGGATTTCAAATTCCTGAAAGTCGGGAATATCGGCAAAGTCCTTCCGGCCCTGCCGAACAACCGTGAGAGCGTTGTCGTTCTGCCCGGCTTCGGCCAGGAGCTGGGCGCGCAACAGGCGGGCGCGCCCGGCGCTTTTGCTGGTGGGCGGCATTTTATCCAGCCAGGACAGGGCCATGGACAGGTCGCGGCGTTGCTCGTAGGCCAGATCAGCCAGCAATAAGTAGACATCGCCGGGCGCGCCGCCGTCGGCCGCGATCTGCTTGAGCAGGTTTTCGGCCTGGAGGTAATGGCGCGAATCCATGAACATGCTGGCCACCGTCAGCTTGAAGGGAACGGTGGACGGCCCCAGCCGCATGTACTGCAGGGCCTTTTCAGGCTGCTTCAGGCGCAGGGATATATTCACCAGCCTGAGAGCCACATCCTGGGTGGAAAAATTGAGCTTGATCAGCTTTTCATAGGCATTGCGGGCTTCGCGCAAATCTCCGCGCTGTTCGCAAATGAAGGCGAGCTCGGCCAGGGCCTCCACAAAGTCAGGCATTTCCCGGATGGCCTTCTGAAGATAGGGGATGGCCTCGTTGCGGCGCTCCATGCCGATCAGCGCCCTGGCATGGTAATAGTCCACCAGGGGGGATCGCTGCCTGGCCGTTACGCTGTTGAGCAGTTTTTCGGCTTCCGTGAACTGTTTGCCTTTGACCAGCAGCAGGGCCAGCTCCAGGCGGGCATCCAGAGAATCCGGGTGCTTCTGCAGATAGGCCCGCATCAGCTCCACGCCGCGGTCGGGCATGCCGTGTTCCAGAAGCGCCTCTGCATAGAGCAGGTTGAGCGACATGTCTTCGGGCCAGACGCTCAAAGCCTGCTCCAGCAGAATGACGGCATTGGGAGACTTGCGGCTCATCAGCCAGACCCCGCCCTCCAGCCAGACCTTGGCCGGAACCGGTGAGGTCTTGAGCAGGGATGCCGCCTGCAACAGGGCCGCCTCGTCCTCGTCCAGCAGGGCCTGGGTGTAGAGCAGGTACGCATAGGTGCTCCGCGCGTCGGGCGAAAGTTCGCTCTCCACCGGCCGCACGGGCAGGCTCTGGAGGGAGGCGGGCTCTCCGCGCGCGAGCGCGGGCTTTTCGCCCGCGCGACCGGCGGTCTGGCCGGTTTGCGGCTTGTTGCCGGCGCAGCCGCCGCAGCCAAGAAGGGAAAGCGACGCCGTGGCGACCAGCGTCAACGCGCAGAGCAGCGCTATGGTTTTATGTTTCATTTATGACTGTATCCATGCGTCTGAAAAGTCCTTGATATCCAGTGCGAGGTGCTGGCGGATTTTCTCCAGCAGCCGGGCCTCAAGCTGGCGGACGCGTTCCCGCGTGACGTTATACCGTTCGCCTATCTCGCGCAAGGTGACAGGCTCATCCGTGAGCAGGCGGTTCTGCAGAATGTAGAGTTCCTTTTCGTTGAGCCTGGGCATGATGGTTTTCAGACGCGAACGCACCAGCCCCGCGATTTCGTTCGTGGCCAGACTGTCCTCGACGCCGGGCCCCAGAGCGGGCAGAAAGTCCATACGGCTGGCCCCGCCGGAATCTTCGCCCACCTGGACATTGAGCGAAAGGTCGGTGGAGGCCAGGCGCTGATCCATTTCATTGATCTGTTCCTCGGTCACGCCCAGATGCTCGGAGAGCATGGCCGCGTCCGGGTCATAGCCCTGGGCGATCAGTTTCTGGCGCTCGCGGTTGAGGTTGTAGAACAGCTTGCGCTGAACCTGGGTGGTGCCGATCTTGACCATGCGCCAGTTGTCCATGATGAACTTGAGAATATAGGCCCTGATCCAGAACGAGGCGTAATAGGAGAACTTGATGCCCTTGTCCGGGTCGAACTTGTTTACCGCGCGCATCAGGCCCACATTGCCTTCCTGCACCAGATCCAGCACGTTCTGCATCCAGCGACGCTGAAAGTCCATGGCGATGCGCACCACCAGCCGCAGATGGGAAGACACCAGCCGGAAGGCGGCAGCCGGATCATTGTGATCGCGCACACGCAGGGCCAGCTCATGCTCCTCGTCGGGTTGAAGCATGGGAAAACGGCTCACCTCGCGCAAATAAAGGTGCAGGCTGTCGCGCGCGCCTGTGGGTGACGGCAGACGCGACAGGCTCGGCGCGGGCAGGGGGGCGTCGCGATCTTCCTCCAGGGCAAGTTCCGGCTCCATGCCCTGGCCGGCCTTGTCGTCGTCCACATCCAGAATTTCGCCCGCCGCCAGTTCATCGCCGTCCAGAATATCCAGCGATTCCAGGTTTTGCTCTTCATCTTCCCTGTCGTCACGCGCGGCTTCGATAACCTCGATTTCAGGCGCGATTTTGGGGGAGGCTGTCTTGTCTTTTCCACTCTTATGCCGCGTGGAAGCGGCTATCTTATTATTTTTTTTCATTTTTTTCATACTCAATCATTGCCGCTCGGAACAGGCGGCACTGTTTTATGCTATAGTTTTGGTTTGTCCTTTTCAATGTTTTTCAGTACTAAAAACCCAGCCGCCTCGTGAAAGGCCTGTGCGAAAGGCTTGTGCCCAAGGCTTTCGGGCCGGCGGGGCTGAAAAGCGCCAGGCGCTTGTTGCTCTGTTTCACTGAAGCTCCTTTCGCAATTCAGGCTGAAGGCTGAACCGCGAAGACCATTCTTCCATCGCTTTGAGCCGTTCATGGCCTTTCAGGCCCCGGCTTTGCCGGAAGATGGGGCTTTGTGAAAAGACAACGCAATTTGCTTAACGACAAAGAGTGAACAAAATGGCTGAAATGACATTCAGACAGGCGCTGAACCTTGGGCGGCCGCTGCTGCTGGACGGAGCCATGGGCACCATGCTGCAGGCTGCGGGCCTTCCCGTGGGCATGAGCCCTGAACAATACTGTATGGAAAGCCCCCAGACGTTGCGAAGCATTCACAAGGCTTATCTGGAAGCCGGGGCTGACCTGCTGACTACCTGCACTTTTGGCGGAAATCCCTTCAAGCTGCCAAAAAATATGGATGTTTTCGCATTCAACAAGCGCATGGCCGAAGTGGCCCGCCAGGCGGCGCAGGATGCCGGGCGGCCTGTTTTCGTGGCTGGCAATGTGGGACCCAGCGGCCAGTTTGCCAAGCCTCTGGGGCCGGTGGAGCCGCGCGACCTCATTGCCGCTTTCGCCGCCCAGATTCGTGGGCTGGCGGCCGGCGGGGCGGATCTGATTTTTGTGGAAACCCAGTTCGATCTGGCCGAGGCCCGCGCCGCGGTGGTGGCGGCCCGTCAGGAATGCGATCTGCCGGTCATGGTTTCCATGACTTTTGAGCAGGGCGTCAGTCTGACAGGCTCCAGTCCGACCATTTTCGCTGAAACCATGCAGAATCTGGGCGTGGATGTGGTGGGCGTCAATTGCAGCCTGGGGCCGGATCAGATGCTGCCGGTGGTCAGTGAGCTGCTGTCGGTCTGCGCCTGCCCGGTCATGGCCGAACCCAATGCCGGCCTGCCCCAACTGCGCGACAACGTGACGGTTTTTCCGCTGGGGCCTGAGGAGTTTGCCCAAAAAACCGCGGTTTTCGCCGAGCAGGGCGCGCGCATTCTGGGCGGCTGCTGCGGCTCCACGCCGCAACACCTGGCGGCCCTGTCACGCATTTTGCGCGGCATGACGCATACGCCGCCGGAAAGGCCGCAATGGGGCGGCATCTGCCTGACCAGCCGCTCGCAACTGGTGCGCATCGGCATGGGGGAAGCTCTGGTGGTCATCGGCGAACGCATCAACCCCACAGGCAAAAAGACGCTGACGCAAGAATTGCAGGAAGGTCGCTTTGATGCGGCCCTGCAACTGGCCGATGAGCAGGCTGAGGCCGGGGCCGGCGTGCTGGACGTCAATGTGGGCGCGTCTCTGGTGGATGAAACCGTTCTGCTGCCCGAGCTGGCGCAACGCCTGATCGGGCGGCTGCCCCTGCCGCTCTCGCTGGATTCCTCCAACGCCGGGGCCATAGCCAAGGCTCTGCCGTACTGCCCCGGTTCCTGCCTGGTCAACTCCATCAGCGGCGAGGCGGATCGCATGGAGGTTCTCGGCCCCCTCTGCCGGGATTACGGCGCGCCCTTCATCCTGTTGCCCTTGCAGGGGGCAAAGCTGCCCGTGCGGGCCGCCGAGCGCATCAACATTGTGGAGCGCCTGCTGGAGCGGGCCGCCGCCCTGGGCGTTCCCCGTCGCCTGGTGATGGTGGATATTCTGGCCCTGGCCGTGTCCTCCAAGGCCGAGGGCGGCCGCCAGTGCCTGGAAATGGCGCGCTGGTGCCGTTCGCAGGGGTTGCCCACAACGCTGGGCCTTTCCAATATTTCTTTCGGCCTGCCCGCCCGCGAGCTGCTCAACGCCACATTTCTGAGCATGGCCGTGGGCGCGGGGCTGACCTCCTGCATTGCCAACCCTTCCGCCGCGCGTCTGCGCGAGGCTGTGGACGCCATGCGCGTGCTCGGCGGTCATGATGCGCATGCCGAATCCTTCATAGCCTCCTATGGCGAATGGAAGCCGGCGGGCGGCGCGACGCCGCGGCGGGAGGGCGGCGGGGCGGCCAGAACGCTGAGCGAGGCCGTGCTGAATGGCGACAAGGAAAATGCGCTTCCCCTGCTGGAGGCGGAACTGGCGGGCGGGGCTGATCCTTTCGCCCTGGTGCAGGATACGCTGATTCCGGCCATTACCGAAGTGGGCGCGCGTTACGAGCGGCGCGAGTATTTTTTGCCTCAGCTTATTCGCGCCGCCGAAACCATGCAGGCCGCCTTCGCCCATCTCAAGCCCCTGCTGGAGGCCAATCGCGGCCAGGAGCAGCGCCCGGTCATCGTCATGGCCACGGTGGAGGGCGACATTCATGATATCGGCAAGAATATTGTGGCCCTGCTGCTGGGCAATCATGGCTTTGACGTGGTGGACGCGGGCAAGGATGTGCCCGCCGAGGCCATTGTGGCTTGCGCCCTTGAGCATAACGCGCGTATTATCGGCCTCTCCGCGCTGATGACCACCACTATGGTTCGCATGGAAGACACCATCAGGCTGATACGCGAGCGCGGCCTGCCCATCAAGGTCATGGTGGGCGGCGCGGCCGTGACGCAGGCTTTCGCCGACGCCATCGGGGCCGACGCCTATTGCCCGGACGCGGTCTGCGCGGTTCGCGCGGCCAAAAATTTCGTGTAAGCCGCGCCGGGCGGCGCGGCCGCCCCAACCTTTAGCCATGTATGCAAGGCAAACCATGAAAAAACTCTTCCTGCCCCTGCTGCTGTGCCTGCTTCTGCCCTGCGCCGCCTGGGCCGAGGGCTTGCCCTCGCTGAATCTGGCGGCTCTGACTGATCTGCTGACCCAAAACAGGGGCAGGGTAGTGGTGCTCAATTTTTTTGCCACCTGGTGCCCCCCCTGCCGGGTGGAAATTCCTGAGCTGATCAGAACCGACAAGGCCTATGCGGGCAAAGACGTGCTGATCATCAGCCTGGCTGTGGACGAGGACGCCGCGCCCGTGGCCCCCTTTGTCAAAAAAATGGGCATGGAATATCCGGTCTATCTGGTCGGGCGCGACATCACCCGAGCCTATCGGGTCAGCAGCATTCCGCACAACGCCTTTTACGCCAAGGACGGCGCGCTGGCGCTTTCCGAACCGGGCATGGCCGACGAAAACATGCTTAAAATGGTCATCGACAAACTTTTGGGCCAGAATTAATGGAACAGAATTATCTTGTCCGCAAGGCCCATCTGGACGATGTGAAGGCCATGCACGGGCTTTTGCTGACTTGCGCCCGGAAGGGCCTGCTGCTGCCGCGCGCGTTGATTTACCTGTATGGGCACATCCGCAATTTTTTTGTGGCGGAAACTTCGGAAGGCGAAATTGTGGCCTGTTGCGCCCTGGCTCCTGTCTGGGAAGATTTGGGCGAAATCTGCTCTCTGGTGGTGCGAGACGACCTGCGCCGCCAGGGACTGGGGCGGCGGATGGTGACGGCCTGTCTTGGCGAATGCCATGCGTTGCATCTGAAAAAGATTTTCGCCCTGACCTATCAGGAAGCATTTTTCACCCGTTCAGGCTTCCGGGTGGTGGATAAAAGCGTTCTGCCGCAAAAAATCTGGGCCGACTGCGTGCATTGCGCCAAGTACCCGGATTGCGACGAAACGGCGGTTTTTCTGGATGTGCCCGACGCGCCGGCGACAGCGACCGGGAAATGAGAGGAAAAGTATGGCCGGGGATATGCGCGTCAAGAAACTCAAAACCGTCTTCAGCCCGGAACATATTGCCGCGCGCGTGCGTGAGCTGGCCGCGGAGATTGACGGTCTGTACGGTCAGGAACCCCTGGTGGCCGTGTGCGTACTCAAGGGAGGCTTTATTTTTTTCAGCGATCTGGTACGCGCATTGCATAATCAGAACATGGAACTGGATTTTGTTCGCCTGTCCAGCTACGGCAACTCGTCCGTCAGCTCCAGGCATGTGATCTTCAGCAAGGATGTGGAAGTTGACATCCGCGGCAAGCATGTGCTGATTGTGGAAGACGTGGTGGACAGCGGCCACAGCATGCGCTTTTTGCTGGATCAGTTCGCGGCCCGTCAGGCGCGCAGTCTGCGCCTGGCCGCTCTGGTGGACAAGCGCGAGCGCCGCCAGGTCGACGTAAAAGTGGATTTTGCCGGTTTCAGGCTGAACAAGGGCTTCATTGTCGGTTACGGCCTGGATTACGCCGAACGTTACCGGATGCTGCCCGGCGTCTGTGAAATTATCCCCGAATAGCTTTGTTCCGGCTTCGGCGGCCGGATCGTTTTGTGGAGTATTGGCATGGAAATAAAATGCCCGCATTGTTCGAGCCGCTTCAAGCTGCCTGACGCCCTGGCCAAACCGGGCGTCAGGCTGCGCTGCTCGGTCTGCAAGACAGTTTTTCCCTTTGCGCCGGAGCGTGAAGAACCTCTGCCCGCCGAGGCCGAACCGTCCGCCGCGCAGGCGCGGAGTTCCGGCGGCCACCGCAAGCTCTGGCTGGCCGTGGCGCTTATTCTGGCATGCCTGGGCGGCGGCGCATACTGGTTTTTGGGCGCGCGGCAGGTCAAGGCGCCGCCCACGGAGCAGGAACTGGCCAAAAAAATCGAACTGCTGACCATGCGCAATGTGCGCCAGTATTATGTGGACAATGAAAAGGTCGGCAAGGTTTTTGTGATTGAAGGGCGGGTGGTCAATGAGTTTCCTCAGCCCAAAGAGCTGATCGCCGTTGAGGCCGCCATTTACGACAAGGACAAAAAGCCGCTGGCCGTCAAGACGCAACTGGCTGGCACCCAGCTTTCACTTTTTCAGTTGCAGGTGCTCAGCGAGAAGGAAATGGAATCATTCCTCAACAACAAGGTGGAAATTCTTTCCAATAATACCAATGTGCAGCACGGCGGCGAGGCGCCCTTCATGGTGCTGTTTTACGCGCCGCCCGATGGCGTTGCCGAATTCGGGGTGAAAATTGTGGATGTGCAGGACACGCCCGCGCCGGAAAAATAATGAAATCTCTGTCGTACAGGAAAGCCCCGCGCCGGCATGCCGGCGCGGGGCTTTTGCCGTCGCGCGGCTGTAAAGCGAATTGCCTTGAAACGGCGCTCGCTTCCGGTGGCCGCGAGAGCGGACGCCCCGCGTCGTTGCGTTATGGCGGGCTTTTTCGCCCGCTTCGGCAGGCGCGGCGTGCGCCGGGCCTTTTCACGCATGAGCTTGCGGCGGGCGTCCTTTTTCCGTAGGCTTCAGGCATGGCTAAAACGCGCGAAATCTATCTCTGTTCCGTCTGCGGCGCCCAGACCCTGCAATGGCGCGGCCAGTGCCCCAACTGCCATGAGTGGAATACCCTTGAGGCCGCGGCCCAGTCCCGCCCGGCGGCTGGCCGCCGGGCCGCCGCGTCTTCCGGTTCCGGCGGGGCTGACCGCCCCGTGCCCCTGCGCGATGTGGCCGATGTCGGCCACACGCCTTACGGCAGCGGGTTCAAGGCTCTGGATCGCGTGCTGGGCAAGGGCCTGGCGCCGGGGGCGGCCATTCTGGTGGGCGGCGAGCCGGGCATCGGCAAATCCACCCTGCTGTTGCAGGTGGCCGGGCTGGTGGCGGCCCAGGGCAAGCCCGCGCTCTATGTCAGCGGGGAGGAATCCCTGTCGCAGATCAGGGCCAGGGGCGAGCGGCTCCAGATGCTGGACCCCAACCTGATGGCTCTGGCCACCTCCAGGGTGGAAGACGTGCTGGACGCCCTCAACGGCGGCAGCGTAAGGCCGGCCCTGGTGGTTGTGGATTCGGTGCAGACCCTGACCAGTCTGGAGGCCGACGGCCTGCCCGGCAACGTCAGCCAGGTGCGCGCCGTGGCCACGGCCCTGCTGGAGGCCTGCCGGCGTTCGGGCTGTACCCTGATTCTGGTGGGGCATGTGACCAAAGACGGCGTTCTGGCCGGGCCGCGCCTTCTGGAACACATGGTGGATACGGTCATTTCTCTGGAAGGGGATCGCCGCCAGATGTTCCGCCTGCTGCGCGTGTTCAAGAACCGTTTCGGCCCCAATGAGGAATTGCTGGTATTCCGCATGGGCGAGCGCGGCATGCAGGTGGTGGACGATCCCTCCACGTTTTTTCTTGGCTCGCGCGACGCATCGCTGTCCGGCGCCGCCGTGGTCATGGCGGTGGATGGGCGGCGTCCGCTTGCCGTGGAGGTTCAGGCCCTGGTGGCGCGCACGTTTCTGAGCATCCCGCGCCGCGCCGCGCTGGGTTTTGACGCCAACCGCCTGCATCTGCTTCTGGCTGTTCTGGAAAAGCGTCTCAAGCTCAATTTCGGCCAGGTGGACATTTATGCCAAGGTGGGCGGCGGCATGCGCCTGCAGGAGCCTGGTCTGGATCTGGCCCTGGTGGCCGCCGTACTGTCCTCCTATTACGATGTGCCCTTGCCGGAAAAGTGCGTGCTCTGGGGCGAGGTGGATCTCAACGGGCAGGTGCGGCCCGTGACTGCGCAGGAGCTGCGGCTTTCTCAGGCCCGGCGGCTGGGCTTCGATCCCATTGTCTGTCCTGACGGCGGCGGGGACGGCATTGCCACTATCGCGGCCTTGCAGCGGCGTTTGTTCCGCCGCCAATGATTTTTCCGGAGTACGGCATGCCCCTGGAAGTGGAACGTAAATATCTGAATGTGGATTTCGCAGCCTTGCGCCTTGCGCTGGGCGGGCTGGGCGCGCGCAATCTGGGCGCGCATTTTGAAAGCAACTGGGTTTTTGACACGCCTGACGCCCGGTTGTTCGCCAGCGGGCGGCTGCTGCGCCTGCGCCTGCAGGAATGGCCGGGCGCCATGCGCCATGTGCTGACCCTCAAGCTGCCCGCGGCGCAAAACGAGCGATTCAAGACGCGTGAGGAGCACGAACTGGAAGTGGCCGACAATGCGGTCATGCGCGCCGTGCTGGAGGGGCTGGGTTACACTGTGGGCGCGCGCTACGAGAAAGTGCGCGAGCCGTGGCTTGTGGAGGGGGTGGAAGTGGCGCTGGACACGCTGCCCTTTGCCGCCGTGGTGGAGCTGGAGGGCGAAGCGGGGCGGATAGAGCGGCTTGCCGCGCGTCTGGGGCTTGACAGGGCCGAAACAAGCGCCAAAAGTTATCATCAGCTGCATCAGGAATGGCGTCGCCTGCACAAGTTGCCTCCTGATATTTCTTTTGTGTTTGACGCGGAGCAACGGCGTCGCTGTCGGCGAGAGCTGGGCCTCGCCAATACGGAGCAGCCGGGCGGCGGGCCCGGAGCGACAGTCGGGGCCTGAAGCGCTTGCGGGAGATTGTGTCATGCCGTTCTCACATCGGGGCGAAGCCGACGGGGAAAGCCGGACCATTGTGCTCAAGAAGCTCAAAGAGCCGGAACGCTACCGGGTTCTGTTGCATAACGACGATTACACCAGCATGGATTTTGTGGTGAACATCCTCTGCAATGTGTTCCACAAGCCGCTGGAAGAGGCCACGGCCATTATGCTGGCCGTGCACCAGCGCGGCGTGGGGCAGTGCGGCGTTTATACCCGTGAAGTGGCCGAGGCCAGGGTAAGCCGTGTCCGTCGCGAGGCGCGCGCTGCGGGTTTTCCCCTTAAATGCACCATGGAAAAGATTCACTGAGCGCGGGCGGCCGCGCAAAGGCTGTTTCCGCCACGGCGCGGCATGCGGCTGCGCCTTTGAAGCCCCTCGCCGCCGTTTCGGCATGGCGGGAGTTCGGAGAAAATATGCTGAGTAAAAGCGTGCAAAACGTCCTGCGTGACGCCCTTATGGAGGTGCAGCGGCGCAGGCATGATCTGCTGACGGTGGAGCATATGCTCTACGCCCTGACCAACAGCATGAAAGGCCGGGTCATTCTGGAAGGCAGCGGGGCCAGCGTGGCCGTGCTGCGCGAGCAACTGGAAGGCTTTTTCCGCACGGAGCTGGAAGTGGTGAACCAGCCCGGCAAATATGAAGTGACCCAGACCGACGGCGTGCAGCGCGTGCTGGAGCGCGCGCTTAACCACATTCGCTCGGCGGGCCGCGATGTTGTGGAGCTGGGCGATCTGCTCATAGCCATCATGGACGAGGAAGAGAGCTACGCGCTCTTTTTCCTGCGCAGACAGGGCGTGGAGCGGCTGGACGTGCTGACCTTCATCTCTCACGGTCTGAACGAGGGCGGCGGTTCGCGCGGTGTGGAGGAAAGCGGAGGAGAGGCGGACGACGGCGGGCCGGATGGAGCCCGTCCGGCCAAAGGCGACCCTCTGGCCCAGTATGCCGTGGATCTCACGGCACGCGCCAGGGAAGGCAAGATTGACCCTCTTGTGGGGCGTGAGCGGGAACTGGATCGCGCCATTGAGGTGCTCTGCCGTCGCCGCAAAAACAATCCGCTCTTTGTGGGCGATCCGGGCGTGGGCAAGACCGCCCTTGCCGAGGGGCTGGCCCTGCGCATCGCTGAAGGCCGTGTGCCAAAAATGTTCGCCGATGCCAGGCTGTTCGCGCTGGACATGGGCCTGGCGCTGGCCGGCACCCGCTACCGGGGCGACTTCGAGGCGCGTCTCAAGGCCATTGTGCGGGCTCTCAAGGCCATGCCCGAAGCCATCCTGTTCATTGACGAAATTCATACGATAGTGGGGGCCGGTTCCACATCCGGCGGTTCCATGGACGCCTCCAACCTGCTCAAACCGGCGTTGGCCAGCGGCGAAATTCGCTGCATCGGCTCCACCACCTATGAGGAGTTCCGCAATCATCTGGAAAAGGATCGCGCCCTGGCCCGCCGTTTTCAGCGCATTGACCTGCGTGAGCCTGATGTGACGGACTGTCTCGCCATTCTTCAGGGGCTGGCAGGGCGTTATGCCGAGCACCATCAGGTGCGCTACGGTACTGCGGTACTCAGGGCGATGGTTGAACTTTCGGCGCGCCATGTGCGGGACAGGCTGCTGCCGGACAAGGCCATTGACGTCATGGATGAAACCGGGGCCGCCGTGCGTCTGCGGCAGAGCGCCCCGTCCGGCGCGGCGTCATCCGCACCCGGCAGGGAAACGTGGCCGGCCGTGAGCATGGCCGATGTGGAACGTGTGGTGGCCCGCATGGCGGGCATTCCCATTCGCTCCGTGTCCGGGCGGGAGCGCGCGCGTCTGGCCAGCCTTGAGCGTGACCTGAAACGCCTGGTCTTTGGACAGGAAGAGGCCATTGAACTCACAGTGCGGGCCATTTTGCGCGCCCGCGCCGGCCTGGGGCAGGAGCGGCGCCCGGCCGGGGCCTTTCTGTTCTATGGGCCCACAGGCGTGGGCAAAACCGAGGTGGCTCGCAGCCTGGCCAGGCTCATGGGCGTGGAGTTTCTGCGCTACGACATGAGCGAATACATGGAAAAGCACTCGGTCTCCCGCCTGATAGGCTCTCCTCCGGGCTATGTGGGCTTCGATCAGGGCGGCCTGCTCACCGAGGCTGTGCGCAAGGCTCCGTACTCTGTGGTGCTGCTGGATGAAGTGGAAAAGGCTCATCCGGATATCTTCAATGTGCTGCTTCAGGTGATGGATTATGCGACCCTCACGGATAACACGGGCCGCAAAACCGATTTTTCCAACGTCATTCTGATCATGACTTCCAATGCCGGAGCCTTCGAGATGTCGCGCTCGGCCATCGGCTTCGGCCAGGCCGCGCCGGAAGACGCGGCCCGCAAGGGCCTCAAGGCGGTGGAAAATCTGTTTGCGCCAGAGTTTCGCAACCGCCTGGACGCTATGGCGCCCTTCCACAGTCTGTCGCAGGAAATGATGTTGCGCATTGTGGATAAGTTTCTGGCCGATATCCGCGCCACGCTGGCACAGCGCAACGTTACGCTGAGCGTGACGGACAAGGCCCGGCAATGGCTGGCGCGCAAGGGCTTTGACCCTGCCATGGGGGCGCGGCCTCTGCGCCGTCTGCTGCGCAGTGAGCTGGAAGACAGGCTGGCCCATGAGCTCCTGTTCGGCGCGCTGAAAAGGGGCGGCAGCGCCCGCGTGACGCTCAGGGGCGACGCTCTGGCGCTGACGTCGGCCGCCTCCCCCCGTTCCAGGGTTACGCGGCGGCGTGCGGATGTCTGAAAGCGGCGGGCGTGGCGTATTCGCGAAGCTGGCCGCGCAATTTCCGCCGCTGGAAAACGCGCGTGCGGACGGGCTGCTCTGCGCGGGCGGCGATTTGCGGCCCGAGCGCCTGCTGGCGGCCTACAGCCGGGGCATTTTCCCCTGGTATGAGGCTGGCCTGCCCATTCTCTGGTGGTCGCCGGACCCCCGTTGCGTGCTGCGGCTGGAGTCCTTTCACCTGCCGGCCCGCAGCGCGCGGGCGTTGCGCCGCCGGCCCTTTGAGCTTACTCTAAACGCGGCTTTTGGTCAGGTTATACGCTCCTGCGCGGAACCGCGCGCGTCCGGGCGCGGCGCCTGGCTCACCCCGGAGATGATTGCGGCCTATGAGCGTCTGCACGCTCTGGGCTACGCCCATTCCGTGGAGGCCTGGCGGGACGGCGCGCTGGCCGGAGGGCTGTACGGCGTGGCCCTGGGGCGGGCCTTTTTTGGCGAATCCATGTTTCACCGCGTGTCCGAGGCATCCCGCGCGGCTCTGGCGGGGCTGGTGGCGCTGCTGCGGCTGCGCGGGGCGGAACTGCTGGATTGCCAGCAACAGACCCCGCACATCATGCGCATGGGCGGGGTCATGTTGCCGCGAGCGTCCTTTCTGGAGCGGCTGGCGCGGGCGCTGGCCGCCCATGGGGCGGAAGCCCCGGACGGGCGGGGGATGGAAAGCGTCCCCTGGGCTCCCTGGAAAACGGGCTATGTTTATTCCGCCGTCAGCGGCTCATGGATGGCCAGATCGTAAAAGCCGCGCGCCACAAAGGGGAGGGGATAGTCGGGCACGGCGTCAAAGCGGATGAAGCCCGTGCTTTTGCCTTCGGGAATGCCGCCCAGTGGGGCCACGCCAAGCGGTACCGGCAGATCCAGGGGACAGACTGTGATTTTTTCAATGTGTTCGGCATAGCGCCGCTCAAGATAGGCGACCAGGGCCTGGCTTTCCTCGGCGGTAAACGCCTCCAGCAGACAGCGCAGGGCGGCCTCCTCGGTAGCGCCCTGCAGAACCTGGGGCGGCGCCGCCGGGTCGGGAGGGCCCACCAGATTTTTGCCCCTGAGGGCCGCCAGTTCCTCGTCCGCGGCGTTGTGGCGGAAGATGTGCGCTTCCACATGGCGGCGTCCCTTAAAGGTGTTGAGCGTGGCGGCCATGATGTATATCCTGTCCAGAGGGGCATTGTCCGGCGCGGCGAGGCATTGTTTTTTCATAATGTTTCCTGTTGGCTTGTATGACGTTTTCCACGTCATTTCCTTTTACACCAAAACCAATTCGTATGGAAGACAACGCAGCCATTCCTTTCAGCTTGCAGACCGGGTATGCCCCTATGGGCGATCAGCCCGGGGCCATTGCCGCGCTGAGCGAGAATATCCTGTCCGGCGTGCCGGCCCAGGTGTTGCTGGGCGTAACCGGATCGGGCAAAACCTTTACCATGGCCAACGTGATTGCCCGCTGCAACCGCCCGGCCCTGATTCTCGCGCCCAACAAAACTCTGGCGGCCCAGCTCTACAATGAGTTTCGCGAGCTTTTTCCGCGCAATGCCGTGGAATATTTTGTGAGCTATTACGACTATTACCAGCCCGAAGCCTATGTGCCGGCCTCGGATACCTATATTGAAAAAGATTCCTCCATCAACGACAACATCGACAAGCTGCGCCATGCGGCCACCCACGCGCTGCTGACCCGGCGCGATGTGATCATTGTGTCTTCGGTGTCCTGCATCTACGGCCTGGGGTCGCCTGAGTATTACGCCAAGATGGTCATTCCCGTGGAAACGGGGCAGCGCCTGCCCATGGACGATCTGATCAGCCGTCTGGTGGAAGTGCATTACGAGCGCAATGATTATGATTTCCACCGCGGCGCCTTTCGGGTGCGCGGCGACGCTCTGGAAATCATTCCGGCCTATCACCATGAGCGGGCTCTGCGGCTGGAGTTTTTTGGCGACGACATCGACGCCATGCGCGAAATTGATCCGCTCACCGGCGAAGTGCTGGCCGAGGTGGGCAAAACCGTGCTCTATCCGGCCAGCCATTTTGTATCGGCTCAGGATAATCTGAAGCGCGCGGCTGACGACATCCGCGCCGAACTGGCCGCGCGACTCTCGTTTTTCAGGGAGCACGGCAAACTGGTGGAGGCCCAGCGCCTGGAACAGCGCACCCAGCTTGATCTGGAGATGATTGAAGAGCTGGGCTACTGCAACGGCATCGAAAACTATACCCGCCATCTGGACGGCCGCAAGCCCGGCGAGCCGCCGTCCTGCCTGCTTAATTACTTTCCGCGCGATTTTCTGCTGTTCATCGACGAATCGCACATCACTGTGCCGCAGGTGGGCGGCATGTACAAGGGAGATCGCTCGCGCAAACAGACCTTGGTGGACTACGGCTTCCGCCTGCCCTCGGCTCTGGACAACCGGCCCTTGCAGTTTGACGAATTTACCTCCCTGCTCAATCAGGTGGTGTATGTTTCGGCCACGCCGGGCCGCTATGAGCTGGATCAGGCCCAAGGCATCGTGGCCGAGCAGATTATCCGCCCCACCGGCCTGGTGGACCCGGAAGTGGAAATCCGCCCGGTCAGGGGGCAGATGGAGGATCTGCTTGGCGAGTGCCGGGCCAGGGTCGCGCGCGGCGAGCGCGTGCTGGTGACCACCCTGACCAAGCGCATGGCTGAAGACCTCACCGAATATTGCTGCAATATGGGCGTCAGGGCGCGCTATCTGCATTCGGACATTGAAACCCTGGAGCGTCTGCAGATCATCCGGGCCTTGCGCACGGGCGAATTTGACGTGCTGGTGGGCATCAACCTGCTGCGCGAGGGCCTGGATATTCCTGAAGTTTCCCTGGTCTGCATTCTGGATGCGGACAAGGAGGGCTTCCTGCGTTCCACCGGTTCGCTGATTCAGACTTTCGGCCGCGCCGCGCGCAACGCGCAGGGCCGGGTGCTGCTCTACGCCGACACGGTGACGGCCTCCATGAAAGCGGCTATGGACGAAACCGCCCGCCGCCGCGCCAGGCAGACGGCCTATAACGGGGAGCACGGCATCACGCCCCGCAGCACCACAAAAAGCCTTGAATCTCCGCTGGATACCCTGTATGTGGATAACGACGCGGCCAAGAGCCGGGGCCGGGGGCGCGGCAAAGACAGGGCAAAGGCCGGCGGCGATGTTGCGCCGCTCACGGCCGAGGATACGGCGGCCTTGGCGCTCAGACTGGAAAAGGAAATGCGCCGGGCCGCGCGCGATCTGGAGTTTGAACAGGCCGCGGAACTGCGTGACCGCATCCGCGCTTTGCGCGCCCGGCTCATAGCGATGCCCGAATAAAGGTTCTTTTATGTTCTCCCGGAACAAGACCGCCATTTCACCCGAACAGCATTCTCTTCTCGCGCCGCAGCCGTCGGCGGAGGAGCAAAAGCGGGTCCGCTGGCTCAGCGCCGAGCTGGAACGTCACAATTATCTGTATCACACGCTGGACGCTCCGGAGATCAGCGACGAGCAGTACGACGCCATGTTCCGGGAACTGGCGGAGCTGGAGAAGCGCTGGCCCGCCCTGCGCAGCCCGCATTCGCCTACCCTGCGCGTGGGCGGCGGCTTGCTGGAGGGTCTGAACAAAAAAGAGCACAGACGCCGGATGTACGGCCTGGACAATGTCTTTTCCGACGAAGACTGGCGCGATTTTGTGGAGCGCATGCGGCGCGCGTGGGATGCGGGGCTCAACGGCCCCCTGCCGCCGGCCTTCTGGTGCGACCCCAAGCTGGACGGCCTGGCTCTGGAAATCATCTATGTGGACGGCGTGCTGCGCGAAGCCCTGACCCGTGGCGACGGCGAAACGGGCGAGGTGGTCACCGAGGCCGTGCGCACCATCCGCACCGTTCCCCTGCGCCTGCGCGGGGAGGGGCCTTTCCCCTCGCTTCTGGAAGTGCGCGGCGAAGTGGTCATGTTCAAAAAGGATTTCGCGGCGCTCAATGAGCGGCAGCAGGCGCTGGGCCGGAAAGCCTTCGCCAACCCGCGCAATGCCGCCGCGGGCGCTTTGCGCCAGTTGGACACTTCCATCACCGAATCCCGCCCTTTGCGTTTTCTGGCCTACAGTCTGGGCGAGGCGGAGTGGGCCCCGGCAGCGGCCTGCCTGTCCCAGCATGAGCTCATGGAGCGCCTGACGGCCTATGGCTTTCTCACCCCGCCCGATGGCCGGCTCTGCGCCGGCCCGGACGAAGTGGAGAGCTATGCGGCCTGGGTGCGTGAGCGCCGCCAGAATTTTCCCATGGAAATTGACGGAGCCGTGGCCAAGCAGGACAATCTGGAGGCGCAGGCGGCTCTGGGCTTCACGGCCCGCGCGCCGCGCTTTGCCGTTGCTTTCAAGTTTCCGGCCATGCAGGCTGAAACCCTGTTGACGGGCATTGACATTCAGGTGGGGCGCACCGGCGTGCTCACGCCCGTGGCCGTGCTGGAGCCGGTGCCTGTGGGCGGGGTCATGGTTTCGCGGGCCACGCTGCATAATGAGGACGAAATCCGCACCCGCGACGTGCGGGTGGGCGACACGGTCATGGTGCGACGCGCCGGGGACGTGATTCCTGAGGTGGTGGGGCCGGTGCTGGCCAAGCGACCGCCTGACGCCGTGGAATTTGCCTTTCCGCATGTCTGTCCGGCCTGCGGCGAAGCCGTGCACCGCGAACCCGGCGAGGCGGCCTGGCGTTGCGGCAATCTTTCCTGTCCGGCGGTGCGCCTGCGCGCCATCAGCCATTTTGTCTCCAAGGCCGGCCTGGACATTCAGGGCGTGGGCCAGAAATGGGTTGAGCAGCTGGTGAAGTCGGGCCGGGTGCAATCGCCCGCGGATCTGTTCACGTTGAAGGCGG
This sequence comes from Desulfovibrio sp. SGI.169, assembly GCF_050313595.1. Classification (NCBI taxonomy): domain Bacteria; kingdom Pseudomonadati; phylum Thermodesulfobacteriota; class Desulfovibrionia; order Desulfovibrionales; family Desulfovibrionaceae; genus Desulfovibrio; species Desulfovibrio sp. SGI.169. Next base: position 30,918 of record NZ_JBNPLS010000027.1, read on the forward strand.
AAGAGCTGCTGGGCTTTGAGCGCATGGGCGAGACGCTGGCCCAAAAGTTTGTGGATGCTCTGGAGGATGCCCGGCACACGGCCGTCTTGTCCCGCCTGATCAGCGCCCTGGGCATCCGGCATGTGGGCGAACAGACCGCGCGCCTGCTGGCCGGGCGCTTTCCCGACCTGGACGCGCTGGGCAGGGCCGATGCCGAAACCTTGCAGGCCCTGCCGGATGTGGGGCCGGAGGTAGCGGCCTCCATCCGCAATTTTTTTGAAAGTCCGGCCAATCGGGCGCAACTGGCCCGTTTTCGCGAGGTGGGGCTGTGGCCCCAGAGTTCCCGCACGCCGTCCGAAGAGGCGGGAAACGCCCTGAAGGAAGAGCAGAAGGGGCCGTTGCTCGGCAAAAATGTGTTGTTTACCGGCGCGCTGTCCCTGTCGCGCGGCAGGGCCCAGCGTCTGGCCGAAACCGCGGGGGCTGCGCTGGCGGGCAGTGTGAACAGAAAGCTGGATTATCTGATAGTGGGCGACAAGCCTGGCGGCAAGCTGGACAAGGCGCGGGCTCTGGGCGTCGCCGTGCTGGATGAGGCGGGCTTTCGCGCGCTGCTCGCCGAATCGGGAATACCCCTGGATGCAAGCGAGTGAGGCATATGAGCACAGATATTGTCATTGTGGGCGCCAACGGGCGCATGGGCAGAACCATTGGCGGTCTTGCGACCGCCGATTCGGAATACACGCTGGCCGGCCTGGTGGACAGCAAAGAACACCTGGAGGCCCTGACCGGGGCGGCCTGCCCGGTGACTGATGATCTGGAAGCCCTGCTGCCGCAGGTTCCGGGCGCGGTGATTATTGATTTCACGGCCCCGGCGGTCAGCCTGCATTCGGCGCGCGCGGCGGCCCGAAGCGGGCACGCGCTGGTCATCGGCACCACGGGTTTCACCGAGGAACAGAAGGACGAACTGCGGGCTCTGGCCGCCGCAACGCCCATGTTCTGGTCCTCCAATATGAGCATTGGCGTCAATGTGCTGTTGAAAATTCTGCCCGAGCTGACCAGGGCTCTGGGCGACAATTACGATATTGAAATGGTGGAACTGCACCATAACCGCAAGAAAGACTCGCCCAGCGGCACGGCCCTGACCCTGGGCGAATGCCTGGCCGACGCGCGGGGCTGGAAGCTCCCGGATGTGCGCTGCTCGTCCCGTGACGGCATCATCGGTGAACGGCCCAGAGCCCAGATCGGCATTCAGGCTGTCCGGGGCGGTGATGTGGTGGGCGTGCACACCGTGTACTTCATGGGGCCCGGCGAACGCATTGAGGTGAGCCATCAGGCCCACTCGCGTGAAAATTTCGCCCGGGGCGCCCTGCGCGCCGCCGCCTGGCTGGCGCGACAGAAGCCGGGCAGGCTCTACAGCATGCAGGATACCTTT